>JAGLUM010000029.1 GCA_023134755.1 Fidelibacterota bacterium
GCCATATTAATTTCTTGATTTGTCCAATCTTGAAACGTTATCAGATGTTTTCCTTTTAAAAGTTTCTGTGCCATTAATATTCCTTTTATTTTATCACGCGATTTTGCGTTTTATTTTTCCTCTAACATGTATGGCAGCGCAGCATAAAATGCGGCTGCTTTCTCCAGATGTTCTACCGGAACCTTCTCATTCGGTGCATGAGCATAAATTTCATTACCTGGCCCAAAGCCAATACATGGAATTTTATGTTTCCCACATATTGCCACGGCATTGGTAGAGAATGTCCATTTATCTACACGTGCTTCTTCCTTAAATAACGCTATATGCGTCTTTTTACCTGCTTGAACAAGTGCATGATCTTCCGAAATTTTCCAGGTTGGAAAATATTTTTCCTGTTTAAAAGTCGTTCCTTTATAACTGGGGTGATCATAAATTGGAACAATTACTTTACTGTCTTCACCGACGATCTTTTGAATTTCCCGAACTGCACTTTCTTTGGTTTCTCCCCAAGTCAATCTGCGATCAATATGCATAAATGCTTTATCTGGAATTGCACACAGTGACGGTGAGTCTGTGCGAAAGACGGTTGGAGCAATACTTCCCTTACCGAGAAATTCATCGTCTCTAAGTCGCTCATGCAATTTCTGAATTTCCAGGGCGGTTTTTGCGCCAGAATATATCACATTTTTACCCCGTTCCGGGGCAGAGCCATGAGCCGAAAGCCCTTTTATGTGAACTTCCATTTCCATGCGACCACGATGTCCCCGGTATAAGCCAAGATTGGTGGGTTCTGTAATGACAGCCAGATCAGGTATTAATTTTTCTTTTTCAATAAGGTAAAGCCAACACATACCGTCGCAATCCTCTTCCATGATCGTAAACGTAAAATAGATTGTATATTCGCCGTCATAATTCATTTCTTTTAAAATTCGGGCTGCTGTTACCATTGATGCCGCTCCACCTTCCTGGTCGACCGTTCCACGTCCGTGTACAAAACCATCTTTTATTAAACCCGAAAAGGGGGATGTTAGCCATTGAGATTCATCGCCGGTATCTACGGTATCTATATGCGCGTCGAACGCCAGAATTTTCGAACCGCGGGCCACTTTGGCAATTAGATTTCCCAATCCGTCAATACGAACATCCTGTACTCCTGCTTTCTCCAATTGTTCTTTGATCTTGAGTACTACCTGTTCTTCTTCACCGCTTAGTGAGGGAATTTTTACCATTTCCGATAAACATTCTGCAGTATAATGACTGTATTGCTGCGCTTTTTTTCTGATTTCGGTTATTTTACTCAATGTTTACCTCAATATTTCTATTCAGTTAATTTAAAAAACAGCTTTTGATCGCTTGTTTTATCATACGCATTTTCATTGCAAGATGTAATGATATTTCAGTTTCCACATTTTTAATCATTTTTACATCGAGAATTTTAAAATGTTCATTCAGTTTGATCTCAAAATTTTCACTTGTAAATCTGTTGTAGTTTCCTTCAACATCCAGGCGATAAGTTACCCCATTTTGTTTATAAAAAATTTGATCACCTGTAGCAAAATAAGCCTTTTCCTGAGAATTAAAACTTTCTTCAGATAAAGCCACTTTAGGTTTGTCAACAAAGGGGCGTCCGCTGGTCGGGCAAAAGCTTGTGCAATTCCCACATTCATTACAAAGATCAGCAATGTTCAATATTTGATATTTTTGCTTAATAATAAAATCTTCGTCCGGAATTATTGTATAATTACCATTTTTAACAATTACCTTTTCCAGTTGGATATTGCACGCTTTGATCTTATACCCAACATTTGCCCGATTGGGACAAACCGTAACACAAATATCACAAATTTCATCACAATTCAGACATCGGACTGATTCTATAAGAACTTCCTCTTTGCTCATTGGCAGATCAACTAAATGATTGATCGTTCTTTCTGATGTAGAAAGGGTTTGCAATTTTACACCGGGAATTATTTTGGATAATTTTATATGATGTTCTTCTCTTGAAGATGGAGACAATTTTAAATCATTTTCATTGACAGAATCCAACCCAATTCTGGATATGATTTCTTTCGCGACATTTTTACCATCAGCGATCGCTTTGATCAGAAAAGATGCTCCGCGATATGCATCACCGCCAATGAAAACATTTTCCAATTGGGTTTCTAACCCATTGTTTGTTTGCAATAATTTCTTATCAACAAAATCCACATCCAAACTTTGTCCAAATGCTGGAATAATTGTATCGGTAGAAATTTCAAATTCTTCCTTAGGAATAATTACAGGCTTGGGGCGATCATAATTTTCATTATATTCCAATTCCATTTTGTGGCATTCCAAAGCGGTTATTTTTCCGTTTTCACTAATGATCCTGGAGGGAGCCGCCAGTTCCAGAAGTTGAATATTTTCCTCCAGAGCGGCATCAATTTCATCTTTGTCAGCAGGCATTTCATTCCGGGTTCTTCTATAAACAATTGATACCGTGCTGTTTTTACCGCTGATCCTTCTGGCTGTTCTGGCCACATCAATCGCTGTGTTTCCACCGCCAAGAATGATGATCTTTTCACCCAGATCGGGAATATTATTATTCTTTACATTTGATAAAAATTTCAATGGATCCAGATATCCTTTTGTGTTTTCACTACCGGGAATTTTTCCATCCATTGTATTTTGAGCGCCAATGGCAATATAAATAAAATCAGAACTCTTTCGTAATTCCTGAAATTTTTCTTTCGTGATCTTGCTGCTAGTATGGATCTTTACACCATTTTTTTCTATTGCTGAAATGTCTCTTTTAAGAGCTTCCCCCGATAATCTAAATTCAGGGATCGCATCTGCCAGCATTCCACCGGGAAATGTTTTTGTTTCATAAACTTCGACAGCACATCCGGTCAAAACAAGATAATATGCGCAACTCAGTCCAGAGGGTCCGGCTCCGATAATAGATATTTTTTTGTCTGTTGTATTATCTGATATTGACATCGTGATAGGTTTTGTGTTTTCGGCAATATATCGCTTGACATCACGAATTCTGATAACATCGTCGTAATGAATACGGGTACATTTTGTCTGGCAAGAATGATCACAGATCATACCCGTAGCAGAAGGGAAAGGATTGGTTTCCAGAATGGTCTTCAATGCTTTTTCATTCTCACCTTTGTTGACATAGGAAAGATAAGCGGGAATGTTCTGATTGGTGGGACATGTATCGACACAGGGTGCTGAAATACAATCAAACTCATTCAGGGTCTGCGCTGTTTTAATATCTTTATTTTTATGTGTGTAGCGATCATCGTTTTTCACTTTTTCAGCATAGTCTGCTAGAAAGGCATTCTGATCTACGCCCCGATGATTCTGTTCAATATTTTCCAGATATTGTAATAATCTTGTATATCCTCCGGGTAGCAAAATGTCCGAACAAACCGTTACCGGATTTAGGCCGCACAACAAAATATCGGAAATATTGCTGGCATTTACCCCGCCACAAAATGAGATTGGTAATTCGGGGAACACTTTCCGCAGCTTGTCGGCAACATTGATGCTAATTGGATGCAGTGCTTTTCCACTCATATACATAGATTTTTCAGAGAAAATATCTTTGTGGTTTTCGGATTCCAATGTATTGGTTAATTTTATACCGAAAAATAAATCTTCTTGTCCGGCTGTTTTTTGTAAAGATACAATAAGTTTACAGGCTGCTCCGAAGCTGATATCGTGCTCAAATGCAACATCGGGAACAACGGTTTCATATCCCAGGGATTTATTGAGGATCTTTTGTATTTTATCTTTTCCTAATAAAGTGGGGTTCAATTTAATGAAAGTATGTAATTTTTTTTCTGTTAATAAATAATGGCCGATTTTCTCAATTTCATCCGAAGGACAACCGTGCATGGTGGACAGCGTGATATTATTGGAAATGGTATCGGGAATATTGATTTTATCAATATCGGGATAAATTGGTCTGATCTGTTCTATCATCTCTGCTTTTTCACCAGAACAATTTATCATTTTTTCGATAAATTCTTGAACATTATCTTGCAAGATTCCTTTCATATCATAGCCGACACTCATATTAAAAATCGTATCTAATGCTTTCGGAAATTGTAATTCGTGACGTAGGATATGAATGATTACCCAAGCTTTCAGATATTCTTCAAAAGATTGCTGCATTTTTAATTCTTGTGACCACTCACAATTATACCCTTCATCGGTGATGTCTATACAGGGTTTTGAAACTTCAATTTCATCAAGTGTTTGAACCGTTTTCAATTCAATATATCGAGCGCCGCACAGCCAACCGGCAATAATATTCTGTGCCATTTGTGTGTGAGGACCCGCTGCAAGTCCAATCGGTGTTTCCAAATTTTGTTCAAAAATTGATGTTTTAAAATTATCCTCCTGCGTCGGTGTAAAAAACAAACTTTTGTAAATGCCAAAAATTTCGCCTCTTTTCAAAGAGCTCAAGATTGAATTTAAAAGTTGATTGATCGGTATTGGATATAATGTATCACGCATAATATCTTTCGTGAAGTTTTTTAACTGCTGTTTTAATTTCTTCATTCATTTGCATTTCATCAACAGAATGAATTTTATTATCAGAAAAAATGATCTTGCCATTAGAAATTGTCATGTGCATTTCTTTCCCCTGAACGCCAAACATCAAATGATAGAAAAGATTATCGAGAGAAATTGGAGTCACGGGATGGTAATTGGTAATTGCCAGATCAGCAATTTCTCCCGCTTTTAACATTCCGCTACCCGGAAAATATTGTTTCATCATTTCTGCGGGATATTGAAATAGTATATTCAAAGGAGACTTAATATCCCCATTTCTTTGTAAAAAATGCGATCGCATTGTGCC
>JAGLUM010000290.1 GCA_023134755.1 Fidelibacterota bacterium
ATGAGAGAGGGAGAGGAGGGGATGGAGATCTCTCCGAGTGTCACGATTTTGCCACTACTGTAAGCTCTATGCACTAAGCGGAAATCAGGTTGTGACGCGTGACTCGTAACGTGTAACTCGTTATGGGTTTTGCAATAACATGGGTTATTTAGGTATGAACTTTTCAAACAAAGACGCCGGATTAAATTCTGTAAGGGTCCCGACTTCTTCTCCTGTATAGGTCACTTGATAAAACGGAAGATATGTCCAACCTATCCAAATGCGCCCGTTGCTCTTGGTCCGATTTTCAAGGCTCATGTTTTTTGGAAAGGACCGATAATACTGATAAAAATAATAGGTATCGGGTTGGAAATCTATATATCCGCCAACCATGATGGTTCTGGATATGGATCTTCTTGCCGGGATGCGGGTGTAGAAACGCGTGTCGCCCCATTCCAAGGTATCAGGAATCGAGTTTTCATCAAGATCTTGATATGAATGTGCACAGCGATTATTTGCCAGATTTGTAAAATAGGGCGGCTCATTTAAAAGTAAAAAAAGATCCCAACCGGTTTTGACAGGATCAAGAACATATAAGGCATCGTCGTTGAGATTATTGAAGATCATTTTATATTCGATCGTTGTAGAATCGTTTGATCGTGTAATATGCATTCCATAGTCAAGATCCAGCCTGATCTCCAATCCGCCTCGGTACTGGCCATTCTCTATTAAAGCGTTTTTAAGAATGATATTATCGCGTCGGTCCGGATCATGCATTGGGAAATAAAAATACGAAAGTATATCATTTGGATAGCAGGTAAATTCTATCAGCGAGATTGAGGGGAAGGGATTTAACATTGCATGGTTGACATCATCGAAACAAGCCAAATAAACGGGGAGACTATCGACCGTCACCACGAAAGGTTTGATCTCATTGACCATGTTCATGTTTGAATAAAATTCAGGCAAGAGTTCCCGCTTGCTTTTGTTTAAGTAAATGCAGTGAGTTGACCACTCATAGAAGGCGATATCATCTTCGATCAACCAGGGCTCGTCCGCCAATTCCAGACTATACAGGTTCTCTTCCAATGAATCCATATTTGTTAAAGTGCTGTCGGCCAAAAAATAGAATTCTATGCTGACCACAGGATCTTGAACAGGCGGATCGAAACATGAAACGAAACAGAAGGTTGCAACAACCAGTAAACTAAAAGACGTTTTCATGTTTCTTCGCATGTCCTTTTTCTCCGTATTAATTAATTTTGAGCTGGAATAAATGTAAAGCTTTCTGGGGAATAAGACAAGAATGTAATAAACGAGGGTACGAGCGTAGGTTAGAGACCCCGAAGGGGTCGAACAACAACATAGTCAGCATTCTTCTAAAAATACAACCCTGAGGGGGTTGAACAAATGTCAGAAAGCAGGATGCACTAAGCAGAAGTCAGATCAATCTCAGAACAAGGAACCCCGATATGCGAAGTATGAAGTAAATATTTAATTCAAATATCAAAAATCGTTAATCTTTGTTCGATATTCAGATCTTACCTTCCTACACCCGCACAATCTTTTCACTTAGGTATCGCACGACACCCTGTGAACATATCCCAACGATCATTAAAGTAAACGCGATAATAGAAGCCCTGTTGCTCATAAGCGGCAAACTTGTACCTGAACAAATAATGCGATTCTGCCATATTTAGAGCTGAAAAATTGCCATTTAAAACAAGCACGAGCGTGTCGCCGTCAATGGAGGCGGACTGGACC
>JAGLUM010000291.1 GCA_023134755.1 Fidelibacterota bacterium
TGATGTACGCATTAATGCACTTGATCCCGAGACAGGAGCAGATAGGGTTTTTGATTTAAATATGACCGGTATCAGTGGCGGCAAACACGCCCTGCGAGATATCGAATTCTCTGAAGATGGGGTGATCTATGCATCCAATTGTGCCGGTATCGGTGAGAGTTTTAAGGTATATCAATGGACTGATCCTAGTCAGGTACCGGAGTGTGTCTTCCAGGCAGACGATATTGCCTTCCGTTTAGGAGATCATATTACGGTTGAAGGAAAACATTCTGACGGCAGTGTAACACTGTATGCACCGGCTGCAAAATCCGATAAATTGATCAAACTCAATTGGAACATCATCAGCGGTGCATTTGATGCGCAGCAAATTACGCTTGAACGGGGCAATAATACAAATCCCTGTGTTGCACCCGTCCCCGGCAGCGATGACCTGTTCGTGACATCCACAGAGTATTATCTGCGACATTTTACTGCTGATGGCAGCAACATTGACTGGATGAAAGGAAACCTCAAATTACCGGTAAATGCCAATGCCATTGCAAGCTTTCACTATAATGGAAAAACCTATGTTGCGGGCTATGTAACGGATACGGAATCCGTATATATTATTGATGTCA
This sequence comes from Fidelibacterota bacterium, assembly GCA_023134755.1. Classification (GTDB taxonomy): domain Bacteria; phylum Fidelibacterota; class Fidelibacteria; order Fidelibacterales; family Fidelibacteraceae; genus M50B103. The sequence continues at coordinate 618 of JAGLUM010000291.1, forward strand.
GTGACGGCGTACGCACTGCATTGTCTGCCGGTTCCACCTATCGTCTGGGAACACAGGATAATCCGCAGGCAATTGGAGATGTTGAAGTCAGAGATAACGGAGACGGATCTTTTACTCTCTATGTTCTGGGAAACCGGAATGGTATTGGAAGCTATCGCTTTGACGCCGCAGCCGCAATGGTGAATATTGCTTTTATGGCAACAGATATGCATTTTTCACTGGATCCAAACTATCCAAATCCTTTTAATCCGGTGACAACGATTCCTTATACTCTGAATAAAAATAGTGAAATTGAGATTTCAATCTATGACCTTATAGGTCGGCATATTAGAACCCTGTATCAGGGACAGCAGAAAGCGGGCAGGCATCATCTGCGTTTTGATGCTTCCGGTCTCAGTTCCGGGATATATGTTTGTTCTTTAAAATCCGGAAAGCATACAGTAAACCGAAAAATAACGCTGCTGAAATAATACCTTAATACATATGGCAATATGCCCCGGATTTCCGGGGCATATTTTTTAATAAATATAATTTATTGTTTATTTTTTTTCCGGCAGTTTTCACAGATCCCAAAAATTTTCATGGTATGCCGAACAGGGGTAAAATGATAAGAATTACAAATTGTATTCTGTAGGTCCTCTAAATCACGATCATAAAATTCTATGATCTTTCCGCATGCCTCACAGATCATGTGATCATGGTGTCCTTTTACTACCTCATAAATTTTTTCATCATTAATACTGCGGATATATTTAATAAGTCCCGCTTCTTCAATGGTTTTAATAGTACGATATACCGTTGCCCGTGAAATCCGGTGCTTAGAGGTGTTTTTTTTTCGGATAATATCTTTAATTTGGAAATGAGACTTTTGACGAAGCACCTCATTAAAAATATCCAGACGTTCCCGGGTGATATTTTTACCTTCTGCCTGTAAAAAATCTATAAACTGCTGAAGAGCATGCTGATCACTCATAATCACTTCCTTCTGTTAAAGTCCAAACAGTGAGGCGGTCTGATAAACCAGAAAAGAAAATATCCATGCAACAGTGAGCGAATAGACAACAAAAAACAGAGCCCACTTTATTGAATTACTTTCACGGGAAAATACTGCCACTGATGCGATACAGGGAATATAAAGAAGGACAAAAACCATAAATGATAATCCCACTGCCTTAGAGTAAAGGGGATCATTGCGCAGTGATTCCGCAAGCGAGTTTATATTACCCTCATCATTACCTACAGCGAATATGGTTCCCATAGATGAAACCACGATTTCCTTTGCCGCCAGTCCGTTTATCAGGGCAATATTCAGCCGCCAGTCAAATCCAAGCGGACGGGAAATGGGTTCCAGAAATATTCCAATACGCCCTGCTACGCTGTATGGCAGTTGTTCGGCTTTCTCATGATGATCCAGCTGTACAATATTGGCGCCTTTTTGCAGCCGCAGAGTCTCATATTTATTGTGTATTTCCGGATTTTTAGGGAAGCTAACGGCAAACCATAGAATAACACTAGCCAACAAAATGATAGTTCCGGCTTTTTTAATATACATCATTGCCCGCATCCAGGTTTGTTTGAGCATAATCAGTGCTGAGGGTTTACGGTAGGGGGGAAGCTCCATCACAAAAGGTTCTGATTCACCTTTAAACGCGGTGGATTTTATTAGCTTTGCACTGATCAAGGCGATGACAATACCGAAAAGATATATACCAAAAAGTACATTTCCAGCCGCGGCGGGCATGAAAAAGGCGGAAATAATAAGTGTATACACCGGAAGCTTTGCCCCGCAACTGAAAAAGGGAACTACCATCATGGTTGTAATGCGGTCGCCGCGGTTTCGGAGGGTCCGTACGGCCATTAATGCCGGCACAGTACAACCAAAGCCGGTTATCATTGGAATAAACGATTTTCCGTGCAGTCCGATCCGATGCATAAGTTTATCAATAACAAATGCAACCCGGGCCATGTATCCGGTAGCTTCCAGAAGGGAGAGACATAAAAAGAGGATGAGAATATTCGGAAGGAAAATAAGCACACCGCCCACTCCCGCAATAATACCGTCAAGTAAAATAGATTTGGCAATAGAAGCCGGAATAATCCCGTCCAAAAATTGCGTTAATAACTGAAATAAACTGTTGATCCACTGCATGGGATATTCACCAAGCTGGAAGGTCAGCTGAAATATGCCATACATAATCAGTAAAAAAATTGGCATACCAAAAAATCGGTGTAATAAAATATTATCAATTTTTTCCGTAAATGTTTCTGCTTCTTCTTCCGCATTGCGTACGGTTTCTTTTAGGGCACCGTGAATAAACGCAACACGTTCTTCAGCGAGATAGACATCGGTTTCCATTTGGTCGAATTTAAGTATATCTTCTGAAACAGAATTGAGCACTTCGTTGACGGCTTCCCGGCATGGAGATGATTGGATCATTGCTAAAACATCAGGATCCTGCTCTATAAGTTTAATTGCCATCCAGCGTGTGGGAACGCCCTTCCATGAATCCCGCTGCTTGATAATGTTAATAAGTTGAAGGATATAATTTTCGGTTTTTTCCGTATAATGGTGCTTGTATTTTTTGGTCTCGATCTTTCCTGATTTGATATCTACAATATGATCCAGAAGATCAGGAATACCGAATTTTGTTACTGCTGAGACGGGAATAACATGGGCGCCAAAGAGGCGTTCAAATTGCTCAAAATCAATATGGGTTTTTTGCTTTTCCACCTCATCGATCATATTCATCACGACCAGCAGCTCCACTTCCAAATCCATTAACTGGGTGGTTAAAACCAGATTACGCTCCAAGTTTGTGGCATCAACAATGTTAATGACCATATCCGGTTTTTGAAAGAGGATGAAATCCCGGGCTACTTTTTCTTCCGGACTATAAGGGGAAAGACTGTAAGTACCAGGAAGATCCACTAGGCGTATGGTGTAGCCTTTGTGCTTGAGGGTACCCTCTACTTTTTCAACGGTAACACCACTAAAGTTACCGACCTTCTGGTTGGCACCGGCCATACAATTGAAAATGGATGTTTTTCCGGAATTTGGGTTGCCTGCCAGGGCAACAAAAATAGTTTTAGAATCTGCCATGGAAATGCCTCTTGAATCGTCGCGGATGCCGATGGGGACAAGGTCCCATAGCTTCTACAAATACGTATTTGGCTTCTTCTTTACGAAGGCTCATAAAAAAACGGTTTATACGTATTTCGATTGGGTCTCCCAAGGGTGCAAAACGTATCACAACAAGCCGGACACCCGGCACCAGACCCATATCCAGCATGCGCTGACGTATAATGCCTTTCGCTGTTACCTGTAAAACGCGGTAGCGTATACCTATTGAGGCATCACTTAATAAAATCGATTCTACTTGTGGTCTGTTTGTCATCATCAATTTAATATAGCTACTATTTTCAAGCCATAAAAGCAAATAATTGAGATTGTGTCTCAATTATTTGCGAATAGTAAAGAACGTCTGAAGTGTTTTTTTGTAAATACCCTGTGCTAATCATATATTTTTCAATAAAACTTTTTATTTTCAATCAATATACAGTATGTTACCATGCTTTTTGAAAAACAGGGAGGAGAATATGTCGAAAGGTCTAATTACTATGAGTGAACAAACTCCACTTCTTCAACTGGAAAATGTTAAGGTAAAAAAACACAACCAAACGGTTGAAATTTACACATCAAAACTATTCCCCGGACTAATATATCAAATTCAAGGTCCGAACGGATCGGGAAAAACTATTTTGCTCGACATTTTTGCCCATGAACAAAAGATTGATGAGGGAACAATCTATTTTGATGGTAAATCAGGAGCGAAAAAACAATATTCCAGTAAAATTGTTAAAAGGTTAATAACCTATATACGTCAGGATGAAGGTGTATATAAAAATACACCGCTGGCAACATTATTACATGTTATAAAATCAAAAAAGGTATCCTCAGCAGTTGGATACAAAAAGGTGATGGAACTGTTGGAAGATTTTGCGTTGCAACCCATCGCAAATCAGAAAATGAAACATCTGTCATCCGGAACCCGTAAAAAGATTGAATTATTAACAGTTCTCTTACAGGATTCCAAATTAATTATCATTGATGATCCGGCATTTGATTCGCTGGATGATTTTTTTGTTAAAAAATATGTTAAAGTATTACAAAAAAGTATTAAACAGGACAGCCGGACACTGGTATTAGCGTCTCCGCAATCCCTTGCCCGTTTACGTCTGATTGATATTACACTTGTTATACACAAAGGACATATTATACGGGTGGAAAAAACGTATCAACGGAAAACACAAACCCACAAAAAGCCCCCAATAAAACGTTAAATTTTACAATTCTCCTCCTTTTTTATTTTTAAGATGAAACGCATTAATATATCTACGTACGCTAAATTCGGCAAATATACTAAACGTGAAAAAATGGTAAAGCTTCTTCGGGATTACGGTATTCGTGATCTCCGTGTTTTGGACGCGTTTATGACAATTCCCCGTCATTGTTTTGTACCGGAAAATGACGTCGAAAGAGCATATCGTGATCAGGCTCTTTCCATTGGGTTTGGGCAGACGATATCTCAACCTTACGTAGTTGCGCTAATGCTGGAAGCATTAGAGCTTAAACCCGGGTACCGGGTTCTGGAAATTGGATCCGGTTCAGGGTATGTTGCAGCACTTTTATCTCTGTTGGTAAAGCAGGTTGTTGGTATTGAACTGGAAAAGGTGCTGACACAGCGCAGCAAGGCTATTTTGAAGACACTTCACATCAGCAATGCAGAAATTATATGCGGTAACGGATATAACGGATATCCGGCAAAATCCCCCTATGATGTAATTTTACTTTCTGCTGCTCCGGAAGCTCTGCCTGAAAATATTCTTTCACAGTTGAAGCCGAACGGAAGATTAATATTACCTGTTGGAAAATTTGATCAATTATTAGTATTATATGAACAAGTAGGTGGTAAATGGAAAGGGAAGATCATGGGTGATGTTCATTTTGTCCCCCTGAGGAAATAGTATGAAAGCATATGTTTCACGATTTGATCTTCGCCTATTTCGGGCAATTTTCAACTATCGCCGTGATAGTTTTCTGCCGGCTTTTTTTCGAGTTATTTCCTTTATTGGTGGCGGATATTTCTACTTTTTATTTGCTATCTATATGTATTTTGCCCAACCGGAATTGTTTAAACCCACCATGTTTGTATCCCTCATCGGATTTGGGATTCATCTGCCGATTTATTTCATATTAAAAAATATGATTCGCCGTGTTCGGCCCTTTAACGCGCATAACGATATTGATAACATGGTGTATCCTATTGATGAATTCAGTTTTCCTTCGGGACATACTGCAGCTGCTTTTCTTGTAGCCTTCATTATTAGCCACTTTATCCCGGCCTTGGCCGTGTATATGTATATTTATGCCTCTCTGGTTGGACTTTCCAGGATATATGTCGGGGTACATTACCCAAGTGATATCATTGCAGGTGCTGCGTTTGGAACAGGTGTCGGATGGGGAGCTGTTTATATTGTTAACCATTTTATATGTTGAGCATTTTTACGTCAGGTTGAAGATGATATTATTCACTGTGGACAAGATGGTTTGAAGCGCCTTGAGAAAGTAATAACTTATAATTCATAACTTATAACTCATAATTTGCATTATTCAAAAATCATAAATTCATCTCACCCGGGAGAATAAATTAAAAAATACTGTGCATCTTAACACAGAGTGCGTAATTTATCCCCGATATATGGAACAAGCTTAATGAATAGGGCGATTAAGACACATGAAAAAAGCAATATATAAAATAATTCTGGTGCTACTTCTTTTTTCCACCCAGATATTTGCTGAGGGAAATATTTTCACCCGTGTCGGAAGTAATATC
>JAGLUM010000292.1 GCA_023134755.1 Fidelibacterota bacterium
TACCGATTTCTCCAACAGATTTTGCACCAAAAGGACCTGATTCCTCATGAGATTCAACAATAAAAGTTTTCATTTCAGGAATATCGGCGGCTGTGGGGATTTTATAACTTTTAAAACTTTTGTTAAGAAGATTACCTTTTTTAGAAAAAATATATTCTTCGGTAAGTGCATAGGCAATTCCATTGACTGCGGCACCTTCAATCTGCCCTTCTGCCAATTGTGGATTGATAGCTTGGCCGCAATCTACGGCAGATACAAATTTTAAAAGCTTAACATCTCCGGTTTTTGTATCTACTTCCACTTCTGCCGCTTGGGCAATAAAGGGCGGGGGTGATTGTTCCACAACTTCTGAGGCAGATGCCTGGATCTGAAATTGGTTATTTGTGTAAAAGGCATAATTGCAAATATCTGAATATGTCACAGATTTATTTTGTTTTTTATCGATAACTTTGGCGGACTTGATTTTCAGATCATTAATTAATGATCCCATGATCTCGGCGGCAACCTGCAAAATTTGATCTTCAATTTTAAGCGCACATTTTTTAACTGCTCGTCCCGACAGGTAGGTTGTCGAGGAAGCATACGCGCCGACATCAAAAGGTGTTCTATCCGTATCGGAAGAAAGCACGATTATTTTATCTAATTTTACATCCAATACTTCTGCGGCTATTTGTGCGAGTATCGTATCTGAACCGGTACCAATATCGGTAGCTCCGACATTTAAATTAAACGAAGCATCCTCATTCATTTTCATATATGCAGCGCCCATATCAATGAGCGGAATTGCAGAACCCTGCATGGAAACAGCAAGGCCCACGCCGTGAACTTTATCGCCGTTAGATATTTTTTTGTCGCGTTTATTGTACCAATCGATCTCTTTGATGCAAATATCAATACACTCATCAAGTTTGCAGGAATTTACACATTGTGTTACACCTGCTCTCCCTTCGCCAAGTGCTTCGAACACCTTTGACGTTTCACCTGCTTTAATATGGTTTTGTTTAATGTATTCCGGCAAATCGAGATTCAATTTTCTTGTAATGATATCCAAATGTTGGTTCAAAGCAAAATAACCCTGTGTGGCGCCATAACCGCGGTATGCGCCGCCAACCGGAAGATTTGTATATACTGAACGACCGATGAAATGCAGGTTTTTGATCTTGTTAAATAATGGCAATACTTTAGAACCGCAATTTGACAAAACTGTCAGAGCGTGGGAGCCATAAGCGCCTGAATTGAGCAGAGAATCCATTTCAAGAAAAGTGATCTCACCGCTATTTTTAACTCCCATTTTTAAATGAATCCGGATTGGATGGCGTGTGCGACTGGATTGAAAAACTTCTGCCCGGGATAATACCAAACGGGCGGAACGTTTATGCTTGATTGTCACCCAAGCCGCTAAAGGCTCAAGAATTACTTCCTGTTTTGCACCAAAGCCACCTCCGATACGTGGTTTGATAACGCGAATTTTTGCAATGGGGAATTCGCATACTTTTGAAACAATACGTCTGACGTGAAAAGGCACCTGCGTTGATGCAATGATGACCAGTCTGCCCATATCATCAAAATATGTTTTAACCGAGTGTGGTTCGATCGCACAGTGCGAACCATAATGTGCTTGATAAATTTCATCGACAACAAGATCAGATTCTTTTTCTGCTTTCTCGATATCGCCAAAACCGATTTCTACTTCCGCGGCAAGATTTTTTTCAGGTTCATATTTTACACCAATCGGAGTGTATCTGGAGTTGTCATGTATTTGCGGAGCACCGGGATCCATTGCTTTTTCAGGATCAAACAGGGGTAATAAAATTTTATATTTTATATTTAATGATTTTGCTGCTTTATCGGCAACTTGCTGGCTTTCTGCAACGATCATCGCTACCCTGTCGCCAACAAATCTAACCTTGTTTTCAAAGAGAACATTGTCATAAGGGGATGGTTCCGGAAAACCTTGTCCGGCCGTTGTATGCAGGATTTGTTTTACATTTTTATAGTGAAGTACATCAACGACTCCATCCATTTCCCTTGCTTTAGAATCATCAATTTCCAGAATTTCTGCAAAAGCGTGCGGCGAATATATCAATTTGCAATAAAGTGGTTTTTTTAACTCAAAATCATCAACAAATTTACTGCTGCCTGTTGCCAGTGAAAGAGAATCAATCTTTTTTTCTGATTTGCCTATTGTAGTATAATTTTTCATGCTATTTTTTTATTTCTTTTGAAGTCTCTGTGCGGCCTGTTTTACTGCATCAATAATTTTCACATATCCGGTGCAACGGCATAAATTTCCGTCTAATGCCTCTTTGATCTGAGATTCTGTTGGATTCGGATTGCTCTGCAACAAAGCATAGGATGCCAGAACCATTCCCGGAGTACAAAATCCACACTGAACAGCCCCACATTCAACAAATGCCTCTTGGATAATATGGGGTTCATGAAAATCTCCGATGCCTTTTACGGTGAGAATTTTATCTTTTTTTATGATAGAAGCGGTAAAGATCTGACATGAATTTACGGACTTACCATTTAGCAAAATCAAACAAGCGCCACATTCACCTTCTTCACATCCGCTTTTTACTTCAGTAAAACCATTGTTGCGAAGTGTATGGAGAAGATGTTCGTCGGGATCAATCTTTACTTCAATATTTTCACCGTTAATGTTTAGCGTTGTTTCCATTAGCTGATCTCCATTGCTCGAAAAATAGTACGTGCAGTTTCAATTTTTGCTTTGTGGCTTAGATAATCCCCATCTGTGATCCTGCTTCCATTGAAAGAAACTTTTACAAGATTTTGAATGCCTTCTTCAGATATTTCCAACCTGAGTTTATTTTCCAAATAATTTTCCAGTTCTATTAATTGAGATATTCGTTCTGTTGTACCAATAATAAAAACTTTTGCTTGTTCAATTTGGTCTTTATCCATTTTCAACAATGCTGTAATTGTGAATAATGGCATGTCATTTTTTGTTTTTACTTCTCTGTAATGGCTGGATCTGTGTGAAAAATTTTTGAATTTTACTGCTGTAATAAGTGATTGCTGTCGCAATTCCTTTTGTTCCAAATATTCAGAAAGGAGAAATTCTCCATCGTTTTTTCCGGTTATGACCACTTTTGCTTCTAAAGCAAGTAATGCGCCGATTACATCTGACCATTTAGGTGCAAAAGAAATACTTCCACCAATAGTTATTCTGTTTCTACATGGCGTGTTTGCGGCATTTTGTAAAGATTTGACGAGAATATTATCGGGAGAAATTGATTTCAAACCGGTCAGAATATCAGCATACGTTGACATACTGCCTATTTCAATAATTGCATTATCCTGTTTAATATAATTCAAACCAAGTTCTGTCAGGTTTAATAAACCCACAACATGCGAAAAGTCTCTGTTAATTAAACTTGTTCCGCCACCGTGGGGAATGATGTTTTTAATCTCTAGTAAAGAAGAGGCCTCGGCCAGAGATTTTGGATAATGCCATTGTATTTTTATCATAGATTAAAATTTCTTTCATTGAAATTTAAATGTCAAGTAATTAATTAATCATTATTTAGGTATTATATATTAAAAGTGCCTCTCTTTATTGGAAAATAAGCCTCTTTAAATGATATCATAAAAGCTGCCGTAATCCGGATCGAAAAGACGCTTATATATTTTTGGCAGGGAAATGTCGGTTTGCTCCGCAAAATGATCACAAATCATTCGCGCAATAGCAATATAATCCAAGGTGTTTATGTTCTTCGCTTTCTCCCTTAGGCTTGAAGGGAGTATTTTGTCGTTTAATTGAAATGCTTTTTTATTGCCCTGCAGGTAAGTCTCAAATAAACGCTTTAAAATGTAGCGGCCTTTGAATTCAAGCTGTTCCAGCTGGGGAGAACGAAAAATGATATCAACGGCCAGGCGTTTATACAGCGTGTTTTCAGCCTTTACTTCTGGATCAATTTCGATGCCGTAACGATAACGGTTGGTATGCGAAGCCAATGGATGCTTCCTTTCAATCAAACGGACGCCTTCAATAAATCGCCCTGTCCGGGAGGCTAAAAAGCGGTTAAAATCTTCTTTGTGGTCCAGTTTTTTTATAACTGTATCCAGATATTTTGATTCTTCTGCGTTCATCGACCGACCCTGTGCCCAAGAATCAATTTCTTTTTGATTTACAAATCCGGCAAGATATCCATCAGATAGATCATGTAAGGAATAGGCCACGTCATCCGCCCAGTTCATAATTTGGCACTCTAAACTGCAGCCGGGGAAGTGCGTATCGCCTCCGTTTACAAAGTCAAGATAGATTCGCTGATCGTCATAGAGAAATTTGTCTTTTTTACTGCTATCCGACCATAAAATTTTATATTTTAAAATACCGTCAATAAACGCGCGGCTGGGTTTCATTCCCTCATCGCTTCCGGGGTCTTCATGCAGTTGTTCCGCAATGATCTTCAGGGTTTGCGCGTTACCTTCAAATCCGCCGGCATCCCGCATCAAATCGTTCAGCATGGATTCTCCCGGGTGCCCGTAGGGTGGATTTCCCAAGTCATGTGCCAGGCAAATTCCTTCTACCAGATCAACATCTATAGCGGGGCTTTTAAATACGGTTTTATTAAGGTAATTCACAATGGAGCGACCGATTTGGGCAACTTCCAAAGAATGGGTCAGGCGGGTGCGGTAAAAATCATGAGCACCGGATTTAAAAACCTGGGTTTTATTCTGCAAGCGCCGAAATGCCGCGCTGTATAGTACGCGATCACGATCGACCTGAAAAACGCTGCGGTAATGGTCGTTATGCCGCGTTCCCAGAGTCTCAGTATCAAAATGATTATAAAAGTTGGACATTTTTAGACAGAAACGACTTCAACAATTTTGGGGATCTCGTTTTTTAACGCCCGTTCAATACCGGCTTTCAATGTCATCGTTGCCATGGGACAACCGTTGCACGCACCGGTTAATTTAACTTCTATGACGTTGTCTTCACGTACCTGTACGAGCTCTACATCACCGCCATCCATCTGTAGTGAGGGGCGAACCTTATCCAATATTTCTTGTACTTTTGTCTTGTCGATCATATGCTTCCCTTTCTGGAATATCTGTTGTTTAATAAGCAGATTCAGATCTGTTTATTTTGGTTCATATCTTATGTCAATCATTCCTTAATCCCATAAATGCAGCAATGCTTTACGGGTTCCCGGGAATATCAACCCGGCTAATATTAATTAATATTTTTATGCTTTCAAAGACTTTAGAGGCTAGAAGTCAGTAGATAGAAGTTAGGAGTTAGGGATTGGGAAATTAAGAATTGAAAATGGAGAATTAAAAATATAATATAAAAATTTATTCATTCTCCATTCTCTATTTTCCACTCTTCATTAGCATATGCTTTTTCGCTAATAGTTTTTAATTTCTATTTTTTACTTTTCTTTCTTCCCCTCATATGCCTTAATTATTTTCTTTACCAGTGGGTGGCGAACAATATCAACGATATTCAATTCACAGATAGCGATACCTTCAATATCATTGAGTATATCGATAACAGTGCAAAGACCTGAACGCTGATTGTTGGGTAAATCGATCTGAGTGATATCTCCGGTAATAATTGCTTTGGAGTTCACACCAATCCGGGTAAGGAACATCTTCATTTGCAAATCCGTTGTATTTTGCGCCTCGTCCAGAATTAGGTATGCATTATCCAGAGTGCGACCACGCATATATGCCAGAGGGACAATTTCAATAATATGCTGTTCTAAAAATGCTTTGAATTTTTCCGGTGCAACCATACTTCGCATTGCATCATCCAGAGGTGTAAGATAAGGGGCGATTTTTTCTTTCATATCACCCGGCAAAAATCCCAGCCGCTCGCCCGCCTCTACCGCGGGTCGGGTTAATATAATACGTGAAATTTCATGGTTTTTCAGAGCCGCAACGGCTACCGCTACCGCCTGATAGGTTTTCCCTGTTCCTGCGGGACCGGTAACAAAGGTAATGTCGTTCTTTTTGGATGCCCGGTAATACGCTTCCTGCCCTGCTGTGCGGGGCTTAATAACGCCCTTATGTGTAAAAAGAATAATGGAATCATCTGAACCCGAATACATTTTTTCGTTATTACTACCTTCTATGTTGATGACGGTTTTTACATCCGCGGCGTTTAATTGTTTGCGGTTTGGAATTAAGTGGATCAATTCGTTTAGTACATGCTGTATCTGTTCAACCACTTCAAACTCACCATCAATTATTAAGCGTTCACCACGTGCTATAATAGTGGCATTAAAATGCTCCCGCAAAACTTTTAGGTTCTCATCCCGTACGCCCAAAAGGG
>JAGLUM010000293.1 GCA_023134755.1 Fidelibacterota bacterium
TCATTAAAATAAGCCGGAACAGTAATAACTGCTTCCGTTACCTTTTCACCGAGATAATCTTCCGCAATTTGTTTCATTTTTTGCAGAACCATTGCAGAAATTTCAGGTGGCGAATAAGTTTTGTTTTCAATTTTAATACGGACATCTTTGTTTTTTCCCTGTTGAATTTTGTAAAGAACTTCAGAGATCTCATTTGATACTTCGCTATACATCCGTCCCATAAAACGCTTGATACTGTAAATAGTATGTTGCGGGTTTGTTACAGCCTGACGTTTTGCCGCTGTGCCTACAAGACGTTCACCGTCTTTTTTAAAACTCACAACAGAAGGTGTGGTACGGCCGCCTTCCGCGTTTACCAATACTTTTGGCTCATTCCCCTCCATAATAGATACACAGGAATTGGTAGTTCCCAGATCAATGCCAATAATTTTACCCATTTTTCTTCTCCTCGTTTGTTTCGGCTCGAACCAACATACTTAAATATTTACTCGCCGAATGTTCTTTGTTGATATCTGCTGTATTATAATAAACACAATGTGTCAGATGATGTCAATGTTACATAATATATATGGCAAATTTCATGCCACATAAATAAGTGTGACATAATGACAGAAATATGTGTCATTATCTGGAGGTAATACAAAACAACAGGATATAATAGATAAATAAGATACAATTTGGCATAGACTAAAAGCAATGTGAATTAACGAGGCATAGCATTTGATTTGTTCATGATGAATAATTCGCTATATTATTACATGAGTAAAACCGTTATGGGAATCCTCGGGGAAAACATATTATCTTTAATAGCGCGATAGGAAGTCTATTGCAACAGAACATGCAGTAGCCATATTATTTGTCAGGTATAACTGGAATTATGAAAGAAATAAATGCTTAATATCAAAATAATACCGCCTTTTACAGGGGCCGGGGAACTTATTTCCATGTCTATAGATTCCATCATGCAGAAGCTTGATAAAAAGATATTGTTTCGTTCACGATGGAAAATGAGCCACGGGGGAGAAACCCTTCTGGAGAAATTTCTGCAAGATGAACGGATAATGAATTCCATGCAGCCGCAGGCAGTATACGGCTATTTTCCCGTTTATCGCGAAGACACATCATTAATAGTAAACGATTCTGTACGATGGGAATTTCCGGAAATCAAAGGAATGCGCCTATCGGATCATTTTCACTCTAAGGAGGAAGGCGGAGATATCATTCCTTTATCTGCGGTTACTATAGGAGAAGAAGCGGTTATATTGTCAAAACAGCTGTATGAAAAATTCGACTATGCTAAGTATTTTTTGCTCTACGGACTAGCGGCGGAATTGACAGAAACCCTTGCTGGCATAATACATGCAAGAATAAACACAGAATTGGGTATTAAAAGCAGTATGCGGCGTAGTTTCGGATATCCCGCATGTCCGGATCTATCCTATCAGAAAGAACTTTTGGGGTATGTTAAGGCTGACCGTATTCATCTCCATCTGTCAGAATCCAATCAACTCATTCCGGAGTTTTCAACTACAGCACTAATTATTCATTCCGTAAATAAATAAAACACATATAAAAAAGTAATAATTAATTAAAAAAGATAAAATGAGTGAAGTAAAACGGGAATTAAATTTATTTCAAATAGTAGCTATTATTGTGGGCTTGGTTATTGGCAGCGGTATATTTATTAATATTGCACCGGTGCAGCGGGCGACCGGAAGTCCGGGTTTGGCTGTCATTGCCTGGGTTGTTGGGGGATTGATACTGTTGCCGCAAATATTTATTTATGCCGAGCTGGGAACAGCCTACCCCAAACAGGGATTTGGCTACTTGTACCTGCAAAAAGCCGGAAGTCCCATGCTGGCTTTTTTATATACCTGGACCGCTTTCTGGACCAGCGATATGCCCTCAATTACCATATTGAGTTTGGCCGCAGTAACGGCTTTGAATATCTTTTTTCCCGTACTGACAGTCAATGCTATAGCGACCAAATTATTAGCCATTGCCGTGATCGTTATTTTAACTACCATCCATATCCGCAGTGTAAAACAGGGTTCCTGGGTGCAGGTTATTCTTACGGTCTTAAAAATAATTCCCTTAGTGATCCTGGCAATAATTGGATTGTTTTATCTGGATTCACCGACCTTTTTTATAAAACCACATCTTGTTGAACCGGCAAAGCACTCTATTTTTTGGTTAATAATGATGGGAGCGGCAGGTACGGTATGGAGTTATGCCGGGTTTCCCAATATCATGTATATGGCCGGAGAAATAAAAAATCCAAAGCGCAATATTCCTCTGGCACTAATAGGATGCGCTATTTTTGTCATGCTGATGTATGTGCTGATATCATACGCAAGTGCAGCGATCATTCCGCATGAAGAGCTTATTAATACACAGGGATTTTTAAATCCGTTTAAATATCTTCCGATATTTTCAACCTTCGCCGCAGGCTTTTTGGGAATCGCCGCATTTATTTCATGTGTTGGCGCTACCAATGTCTGTATTATGAGTCAACCACGTCTTGAATATGCCATGGCGAAAGACGGATTATTTTTTGCGGTCTTTGGAAAGATCCACCCGAAATTCGGAACCCCCGTGAACTCAATATTACTGCAGTCCGGTTTAGCTATTATTTTGGTGTTTATAAGTCAGAATACACTTGATACCCTTCTGGGATATTTTACTTTTTCCTATTTATTACAGAATATTCTAGTCTATGCCAGCATTTTCTGGTTACATAAACGTGATGATTATCATCCTTCTTATAGATCCCCTATGTGGCGAATAATGGCAATGCTTTCCATCGTACTGCCCATTATCTTGATCATAGCAAGTTTTAATACATTCCCGCTGATCGGTATTCTGTTCAGTATTACCTTTATAATTGCCGGAATTCCGGTTTATTATATTTTTAAGAGGAAAAATAGTAGTTAGTAGACAGAAGTCAGAAGTTAGTAGTCAGAAGTTAGTAGTCAAAAGGCAGTAAGAAGCCTGTCCAGCATAGTCAGCGTTAGCTGAGCGAAGACGGATAAGCAGTAAGAAGATAGAAGAGACAAGGCACTGCC
>JAGLUM010000294.1 GCA_023134755.1 Fidelibacterota bacterium
TCTTCACCCATTATAGTAACCAGTTATGATTTACGGTTCACGTTTTACGACAAATTATTCTTCCCTCTCATTGCATTTTGGATGAAAAAATTGTAAGTTCACCCCAATGTAAATACATTTATATTTTAACGGTGGAGTAAACATGCCTAAAACATTATTAGTTGGAATTGACGGAGGCGCAACCAAGGTCAGCGGATGGACAACTGAAGTAAAAGAAGATAAAACATTTATGCTCGGTAATATTAATGTTGTAAAAGAATATCGTGAATATGATGAGTTTATGCCATCGTTTAAACCGGTAAATATTCAATTACAACTAGGAGAAATGAACGAAGGCGAAATTGATTTGACGGTAGAAGAAAGACTGCACGGCAAAGCATATATGTATGCTGCCGCTGATCTAATTATAGAATTGGTAAAAACCGTAGGTGCAGACCGCGTACTGGTGGGTATCGGAATGCCTGGATTGAAATCGGAAAACAAACGCGGGATCATAGCGCTGGCAAACGGACCTCGAATGCCGGAATATTGCGAAATCATTGAAAAGCGTGTTGAAGCTTCCGGTATAACCATGGACAAACCCATTCATCATCTTGGCAGTGACGCTGATTACTGTGGGATTGGTGAGGAATACAGCCAAAATGGACTCTTCCAGGGCGTCACGAACTCCTACTATCTGGGTGGCGGTACGGGTGTAGCAGACGCAATGAAACTAAATGGAAAGCTCCTGCCTTTTGATCAGGCGAAAACCTGGATTGCCAAAGCCTGGGAAATGAAAAACAGTGAAGGCAAATCCATGGAACGTTTTGCGTCGTCAAACGGTATTCAGACCATTTATAGCGAATTTGCCAATTTACCTGTAATAAAACTGAATAAAGAAGGCATTTATCCACCGCAGATCATAGCATTGTATGATGAAGATTCTGCTGCAAAACGAACCTTTAACGATGTTAGCTACAATATTGCAAAATTGCTTTTTGAACGAATTGTAACTATCTACAGCGGATGGAATCATCCCTTTGATTTTGTCAATTCCAATCGTGCAGATCTCGACAATAAGCATCCCTATCTTGGTACCTTATTAGACAGTATCATTATTGGACAGCGTTTAGGTGATTTGCTGGAATCGTCGAAAGAGAAAAATATTTTTTATGAACCTTTTCTTGAATTTTTAAGTAAGTTTATTAACGACTCACCTTACCTTGATGTCAAATTTAAAAAGCATTATATGAAAGATGAAATGTTTAATGAAGATATTATCAAAACCTCTAAATTGCGCGAGGCACCGGCAATTGGAGCAGGTGTTGATGCATATCTAACCTATCATAAGGATTAATCAGCCATTGAATGAACAATTAATTAAATTGAAATTTAAAGGGAATCACAGAGAATACTATCTAAATCCTATGCATTTCCCCATACAAACGGGTGACCGGTTGATCGTGGAGACCGAAAAAGGACAGGATCTCGGAGAAGTCACCGCAATAACACAGGACTATAAACCAAAAATTTCAGTTTCATCTTACGAAATTATTCGTAAGGCCAACGCCAGGGATATCGAAGCCATAGAACAAAACCGCCATGATGAACAACAGGTATTTAAGCAGGCTCTCGAAAAAATTCAGGAATTGGGTTTAGTCATGAAATTAATGGATGTGGAATACCAGCTAGATCGCAAAAAACTCTCGTTTTATTATACCGCAGAAGAACGAGTTGATTTCAGGGAATTAGTGCGAGAACTTGCAGGTATGTTTCGAACACGCATTGAAATGCGGCAGATCGGGGTGCGCGACGAGACCAAACGTCTGTGCGGTGTAGGGTCCTGTGGATTGCCGCTGTGCTGCGGAGCATTTCTCGAGATCTTTGAACCCGTCAGCACACAAATAGCAAAAGATCAAAGCCTTCCTATGAACCCCGTGAAGCTTAGCGGTCAGTGTGGCAAATTAAAGTGCTGCTTGCTCTATGAACATGGTTTTTATGTAGATGAACTGAAAAAATATCCGCCAATAGATGAACCACTGTTAAAAGATAAGCGAAAAGGTTATATCCGGAAAATCGACATTTTTACCCAAACCGTAACATGTGATTTCGAGGATAATACACAAGAAAATATTCCCCTTAATGAAATACAAGATTTCCTGACAGCTGCCCAACAAAAAGGCCTAAAGAAGCTGACTGACGCTTTGCAAGATATGCTGGGCGGTGATGTTGAAAATTTGGAACATATCGAAGATAATCAAAAATGAAACACATTGGTTTGACCGGCGGACTGGGTTCGGGGAAATCCACCGCTTTAAACATGTTTTATGATCTGGGTGCCAATATCTTGAATGCGGATGATATTGCCAAAAGTTTATTGCAAGTCAATCCGGCCCTAATCGCAGATATAAAAAATGCTTTTGGGTCAGACTGCTATGTCGACGGTAAACTTCAAACCGCAGTGCTCGCAGAGCGGGCTTTCAGCAGTACCGAAAATCAGAAACGCCTGAACGCGTTAACCCATCCCTTACTGAAACAACATTTAGAAAAATATCTAAAAGCCACACAGGCTATTCCTGGAGTTTTGATAGTGGAAGCTGCTGTATTAATGGAAGCCGAATATGAAACACTGTTTGACACTATTATTCTTGTAACAACAGATGAAAATATCCGC
>JAGLUM010000295.1 GCA_023134755.1 Fidelibacterota bacterium
GGTATTCTTGCGCTTGGTGAGGCAATTCGCCAGTGTAAACTGGAAATGGATGAGAATAAAACGCGCATCTCTGTTTTGCGTGACCGTCTGGAAGCCGGTATTATGAATAATCTTGACCATGTTTCCATTAATGGTGATCCGGCACACAGGACATATAATATAACGAATATATCATTTCTAAATATTGAAGGTGAATCCATTTTACTTCGTCTGGACATGCATGGTATTGCGGTTTCGACCGGTAGTGCCTGCTCTACGGATTCTTTGGAACCGAGTTACGTCATTATCGCACTGGGTGTTGATCCGGTAATCGCGCACAGTTCTATCCGCTTTTCACTGGGTAGGGAAACAACAGAAGCCGATATAGATAAAACCATCAAAGCAGTTACCGAAACAATAACATTCCTACGTAAAATGAGCCCGATCATTTAAGAATAATGTTAAGCCAGACATACTAATATGAAAGGAATGCAATGCAAAATGTTCAATTGATCGATCACCCCTTAACCAAGCATTCACTCACAATCTTACGGGATAAAAATACTGATACTGAAACATTTCGGCGGCATACAGCCATTGTTTCACAAATTATTATTATGGAAGCCAGTCGAACGTGTAAACTGAATGTAAAGCAAATTGAAACACCTGTTGCATCTATGCAGGGCTATGAAATTTACCGCTCCCTGATATTTGTACCGGTACTGCGCGCAGGTATTTCGATGTTAGTTCCAGCACGCGATTTTTTGCCCTGGACTTCAGTTGGTTTTATTGGTCTGGAACGCGATGAAGAAACCGCTATTGCCCATGAATATTATCAAAAATTTCCTGAACATATTGAAAAAAAACTGATAATGGTTCTGGACCCGATGCTCGCTACCGGAGGATCTGTTTCCGATACGATTTTCCAGCTTAAAGAAAAAGGTGCAAAACGCATTGCCATTGCCTGTATTGTCGCGGCTCCCGAGGGAATTAAACGAATTAATAAAGAACATCCCGATGTTAAAATTTATACAACTGCTATTGATGATCATCTGAATGATAAAAAATATATTGTTCCCGGATTGGGAGATTTCGGGGATCGATATTTCGGGACATAAGAAACAATCAGCTTTCCCGTTTTCTATTCGATAATAAGATAACATCCCGCAATTCTTCTTCATTTCGGGCTGTCATCCATTGTTTTTCAAATTCACTTTCATGTACAAGATTCGCAATTGCCATTAATGCACGTAAATGGTAACTGCGTTCATCCAACGATCCGATTAATACAAACATGGTATGTACCGGTTCAGTCGTTTCTGAAAAGCGCACCCCTTCTTTACACCGTATCGGTATAATATCAAAACATTTTTCACCGGGTACAATAATGTGCGGGATAGCCAATCCCGGTCGAATAATAGTACTCGACTGGCGTTCACGCTCTTTAAATCCCTTAATGAGAATTTCCGGGGAAATTTCCCAACGTTTAGAAAAATTCTCTGCAATATCAAGTATGAGGTTTTCTATCGTAGGTGATCCCGAGATATCCATAATTACGCAGCTTTTGATTAATTGATCAAAACGGTCATCAATAATTTCATCACGTTCTATCACAATATCGCGTAATTCGCGCTCCAGGGTAGAGCTTTTCAATTCTTTTGCAGTAATCCGCTCAATAATATGCATCAATGCGGATGTCCGGTCAATACGTTTACGGGCATATCCAAAATAAATAATGATACCAAGTATAAAAAATAAGCTGCTGATAACCAGAGGGACCAAGCCCATACTAGCCAATAAAAATAAATATGAAATAATGGCGAAAATGGGTAGATAAGGATACAAAGGAAGTTTATACTTAGGACGATAATTTTGAATCTTGCTTTCCCGCATAACAATAACTGAAACATTATTCATCATAAAAAGAATGATCTTTAATGTAGATGCGGTTTTCACCAGATTCTCAATATTAAGAAAAATAATTACAATTATCATAAATACACTGGTAAACAGAATGGAAATTACCGGAGTATTAAAACGATAATGTAAACGTGAAAAGAATCCCGGCAGTAATTGATCTCTGCTCATCGCCAGGGGAGTTCGCGATGCAGCCAGGATTCCAGCATTTGCTGTTGTAATAAAAGCAATCATCGCTGCAACACTTAAAATTATAATTCCTGTTTTTCCCATCAGACGATCAGCTCCCAAGGAAAGAGGTATTGATGATCCGGATAATTCCTGAGGAGGAACAAGTCCGACGGTAACTCCTGTAGCAAGAAGATAAATAAGTGTTACAACAGAAAATGATAACAGCATTCCAAGTGGGATATTACGGCCAGGATTTTGTATCTCTTCTGCAACACTGGCAATCTTGGTCAATCCCCCAAAAGAGACAAACACCAAACCGGCAGTAGCGACCACAGAAAAAATACCGTGCGGCATAAAGGGTGTATACAATTCCGGCTGAGTGGAAACAAATCCCCGTCCGATATAAAGCCCAAGGATAGTGATTAATATCATAACCAGCGCAACTTGAATATGGCCGGTTACTTTGACACTTACTATATTAAAAATAGTAAACAGCAAGCAAATCGCAACGGCAATAATTTTAATTTCATTGGGGGTTATATTAGGATATAAGAGAATGGCAAAGGCACCTATACCAATTAAGGCAAAAGCACTTTTAAAACTGAGCGAAAACCAATTTGCAAATCCACCGAACATCCCCAATAAGGGTCCTAAACTGCGATCTATAAAAAAATATACTCCCCCTGATTTCGGCATTGCAGTAGATAATTCTGCTTTTGCGAGCATACTGGGAATAATTAATATTGCCGCCAACATGTAGGCCAGTATCATTGCCGGTCCCGATTTTGCGTAGGCCAGGCCCGGGAGAATAAAAATACCTGAACTTATCATCGCACCGGTTGATATAGAAAAAACATCAAGAAGCTTTAACTCTTTTTTAGTAGACATGTTTATTCCCAAGTTCAATATATTTAATATAATTATTTTAAATGTATAAAGAACATTTTTTTGAAATATTTTCTATGGAGTAAAATATTGAAGGCAGTAGAGCGAATAGCATTGCTTTACCGCATGAAAAATACAATGCTGGCAACTGGGATAATAGTTATTTTTTTGCTACATTTACTTTATCTAAATCTTCTATAATATCCTGAAGTTCATTTAATTGACGTGATAAATTATTAATACGAAATTCGATAGAATTAAGGATCCAAAATTGGAAATGGTCTATCTTAGACTGACGGCTTATCATCCAAATAATCTTTATAGAAACCAGAAAAATACCAATTTCAATGGAAAATAAAGGGGGAAGCGGAATATTATTCAATCCAAACACATGCCGCATAATATCAAAAGCAAAAAGCAAAAAAATTAAAGTTATGAAAATCCAGTTGATTTTTTTGTCACGTTTTATATCACTAGTACTTCCAATTTGTCCAATTAATTGCCTAATGCGTTCACGTTCATCCTGATATGATTTAATCTGGGCTTCAAGCTCTTCAATATTATGTGTGTTTATATCCATCTTAATTATCCTCTTTTTTCATGATAATGTAATCATTTCAAGTCAGATATGAAAATAATTTTAACAGGAAGGGAATCAGTAGGCAGAAGGCAGAAGGTAGTAAGCAGTAAGCAGTAAGCAGTAAGCAGTAAGCAGAAGTTAGAAGAAAAACAGAAAAAACAGAAAGTTAATATTTATCAGTAGTGAGATGGATAGACATTGGTATTAATCTGTAATGATCTGTGAGTTGTTTTTCTTTTCGTAGCTGCGATTACGCGCATAAAGTAAAACATCGATTGCGACCATCAAAAGATTAAGTCCATAAAGATAAATTACAGGATCATAATGAAATACCAGTTTATGCAGGATCCCGGCTATGTATCCACACATCACAATAAGCATAAATAAAAGACTTTTTCCTTTAGTGGATTTTGAAGTCCATGACCGGTAAATGGAAAATGGCCACGCGGCCCCAAAACATATCAGCATAATAATTTCAAAGTGACTCATTAATCTCCATGGAAATATAAATCTTTTATAGGTGTTTCATCTATCCAGATACTCTGTTCAATGCGTATCCAGCCGGTAAGGCCAAGCACAGACTGTATCAGATAATAACAATATTCTTCGTCAAATTCAGCAAGCAGAACACTGACATTTTCTCCTTTATGTATGGTCGTTACTGCTCGTTTTTGTCGTTTTGTTTCATAAATAAAAAAATCTTTTCGTGCCTGACTATGAATATTGATACCATAAAACGGTTGTTTCTTTTCCTTTATTCTGCCATTTTTCAGATAGTATATCTGACTCCGGCTGAACATTTCATTCATAGAACCTCTGGCAATAATAATGCCGGTTCCTGAAAAAGAGAGATGATCCGTATGCAGTACAAATGCCGGTTCGTGAAAAACCCCTTCCCGGTAAAACAAGTATTTTGCATCTCCGCTTTCACCCATTGTAAACAAAATCGAGTATAATTCTCCGTCTTCATGGTTTGCTACATATTCCATCACTTTGATAAATCCGGTGGTATCACCCTGAGCATAATAAAAAGGATCTTCATAGGGAAGTTTGTCACACGTGGTATTAAATACGGTTGCGACACCTGTATAGCTAACTTTCATCCAGGGATATGGTTTAATCTCGATAAGGTGATTTTCTTGTGCTGAAAGTACGGCGGTTAAAAAAATAGCGATCAGTGCATATTTTTTCATCATTTCTCCCAAGGTATTAGATGCCCGGTTTTCTTAATAGCTTAAACATGTTGCGTTTATATGCTTCAACACCCGGCTGATCAAAAGGATTTACACCCAGCATGTACCCTGAGAGGGCAACACTGACCTCAAAAATCACACAGAGTTTGCTGAGATGTTCTTCATTAAGGTAATCCAAATGAAAAACTGCCGTGGGCACACCACCGTCTTCGTGAGCTGCCCGGGTTCCTTCAAAGGCTTTTTGGTTGACATAACTCAAACTGCGGCCGGAAAGATAATTTAATGTATCAAGATTAGTTTCATCGTACGGTATTTCAATATCTTCCTGATAGTGATCCACTACGAGGAAAGTTTCAAAGACAGACCGTACTCCGTCCTGAATCCACTGACCCATGCTGTGGAGATCTGTTGTTAAATCTATACTGGCAGGAAAAATACCCTTGCCGTCTTTTCCTTCGCTTTCACCAAACAATTGTTTCCACCATTCAGAAAAATAATGCAGGCGCGGTTCAAACGAGGAAAGCAGTTCAATTCCTTTTCCGTTGCGGTAGCAGACTGTTCGGCTGACAGCATACTGCAATGCAGTATTTTGTTTATCTTTGGATAAGGCAGTTTTAAATCCAGCAACAGCACCGCGGATAATTTGATCTATATTGGCACCGGCTGTCAGAATAGGCAGTAAACCTACAGGAGTCAGCAGAGAAAAGCGTCCACCGACATTATCAGGAATCACAAAGCTGCGGTATCCTTTTTTATCTGCCAAGGTACGGAGGGCACCTTTGTTTGCATCCGTCGTAACAATAATCCGTTTCGTTACTGATTCTTTGTATTTCTTTTCTGCAAGTTCGCGTAATATCCGGAATGCAATACCCGGTTCTGTTGTGGTTCCGGACTTGGAGATCACATTGATATAAAAATCACGGGATTCCAATTCCTTCAGCAGTTGTGTTAATTCAAGGGGAGAAAGATGATGACCGATAAAGCGTATGCGGTGCTGATCTCCGAAAAGGGCATGAATAATTGCTTTTGCTCCGAGATAGGACCCTCCAATGCCAATACATACCAATAGATCACCGGAATCATGAATTTCTTTTGCCGTTTTCTCCAGCGAAATTACGCTACCCGGAGACTGGTCAGGTAAATCCAACCATCCTAAAAATTCATTCCCTTTACCTGTGCGTGAGATCAAGTGATCTAAGGCGTTTTCTGCTTCTTTTTGTATTGAGGGAAACTGAGCCGCATAACGTTTACGAATAAGTTCATCAATAAATTGTATCATGGTCATTATTTCTCTATATATTGTTTTAATATGTTCAGGACATCGTCAATATCTGCTGCGGTATGGTCCGCACAAATTTGAAAGCGGATCTCTTCTTCCCCTTTCGGTACTACTGGAAAATTGAGTCCTGTTGCTAAAATACCATTTTCACGCAAAAATAAAACCAATTCTGCTGTCTTTCGGGTATCCCGTACCATAAGCGGGACCACAGGATGTTTCCCGGGGATAGTTTCAAGCCCAAGTGACTGTAATCCCTCACGAAACCGGTTTGTCATTGTTTTCAAATGTATTAGCCGCTTTAAGCCTTCTTCACTGTTGAGAATTTCAATGCTTTTTCGTGCAGCTGCTGATTCGGATATGGTAATGGGGTTAGAATAAATATAGGTAGGTGCTGATTCACGCAGAAATGTAATAAGGTTCTGACTTCCGGTTACATACCCGCCATTGACGCCAAAAGCCTTACCAAGCGTACCGATCAATATATCGACTTGGGTAGCGGTAAGCTCTTCGGTACCGCGTCCGGTATCACCACAAGCACCGACACCATGAGAATCATCAACAATCAGGGTCACACCTTCCTCAAATTCAGGGTCCACAGCTTTACAGAGCGCCGATATTGCATCCAAGGGAGCATGGTCACCCCGCATACTGAAAATGCCGTCTGTAATAACAAGACAGCGTTTCCCTTGTCCGACTGCTTTTGCTAATTTATCTTGAAGATCATCCATTTCATTATGTTTATATATTATTTTTACTGCCGGTCGGGACATACGTAAAGCATTAATAATACAATTATGATTCAGAGCATCACTGATGACCACAGTTTCAGGCGTGATCAGGGATGAAATTACGCCCAGACTTGTCACGTAGGCGGAGCTGAAGATCATCGCGGCTTCTCTTCCGTGAAAATCTGCAAGAGTTTGTTCCAGGTCAATATGTTCCTGATAGCTGCCGCTAATAAAACGTACCGCACCGGGTCCTACGCCAAAGCGGCGTGTTGCGTCTTCTTCTGCCTGTACAACTTTTGGATGCAAACTGAGACCCAAATATGAGTTACTGTTCATTTTAATAAATTCTTGCTGAAAACCATCAAGGCGATACCGGGGTCCCTTTCCTTCTGAAGGTTTTATTACCTCGGTAATAATCCATTCTTTGCCTTTTGCTCGTCCTTCATCTATAAGAGTTTGTGCCGTTAATTCAAGTATTTTATCTAATTTAGACATCCTTTCCCTTCCTATTAAAACGTTCTGTAAGAATTTGAATCATATCGTTCGTCATGTGTTCGAGACTAAAGTCCGGTGACCAATTCCAGTCATTTCGTGCGGCAGTATCATCCATTGAATTCGGCCAGGAATCAGCAATACGCTGCCGCAGAGGATCAATTTCATAATCAATTGTAAATTCCGGGATATGTTTTTTTATTTCATCTGCCAGTATTTTAGGAGTAAAACTCATGGCTGTAATATTATAGGAGTTATGGTGATGCAGGGTATGGTAATCTGCTTCCATCAAATTCACGGAAGCCTTCAAGGCATCCGGCATATACATCATATCCAGATAGGTATCTTCTTTAAGATAGCAGGTGTATTTTTTGTATTTTATTGCTTTATGGAAAATATCCACTGCATAATCTGTCGTGCCGCCACCGGGTGGAACCACATTGGAAATGATTCCCGGGAAACGTACTCCCCGTACATCTACACCGTATTTTTCATGATAATAATCACATAAAAGCTCGCCAGCTACTTTGGTTACACCATAAATACTATTCGGACGCTGAATCGTCAGCTGAGGGGTTTTATCTTTTGGTGTAGTATTACCAAATGCTCCGATAGAACTAGGAACAAACATTTTAAATTTTAGCTCATTGGCAATGCGTAAAACACTATTTAAGCAACCCATATTGATATCCCATGCCATTTCGGGATTTTTTTCACAAACTGCCGATAAAATAGCCGCAAGAAAATATACCTGTTTTATTTTTTCCTTCTGAATTACCTGGTATACCTGACGGCTATCCATAGCGTCCATACGTATAAACGGTCCACCCTCCATTAAATCTGAATGAAGAGTTGCCCGAATATCCGAGGCGATAATATTTTTTGCATTATATTTATTTCGAAGGTAATAGGTCAGCTCTGTTCCAATCTGTCCGCCAGCACCGATAATTAAAATATTCTCCATAAAAAACTCCAAATGCTGTGATTATGATAATCAGTGAGATGTTTGTTTATTCATCAATTTATAATACAATAAACGGATTATGATATTTCTCTTCTTTTATCGTAGTCATTTCCAGATGTCCTGGATAAATACGGGTATCATCCGGCAGTGATAGTAATTTATCCTTGATAGATCGCTGTAGCGCCTGCATATCTCCGCCGAATAAATCGGTCCGCCCAATTGAATGATGAAAAAGTGTATCTCCACTGAAAAGGATATGATCAAACAAATAGCAGACACTTCCCTTTGTATGTCCCGGCGTATGCAGAATATTAAAAGAGAAATCTCCTAATTCCAACATATCATTTGACGCAATATTGATATCAATTTTAGGAGTACCATAATAGGGAAGCTGAAATTGCACACACATATTTTTCAGTTCATCCAGCCCTTTGCTGTCGAGTGTGCTCATGATAAAAGGACAGGAATAAACTTCACATAAACGGAATGCTGCAAGAATATGATCCACATGTCCATGGGTAGCTAAAATGCCCTGAACTTTACAATTTTCTTTTTCAATACGTGCAGTGATTTTTTCGGGATCATCCCCTGGATCTATGATAAGCGCAAAATTATTGTTTTTTATAATATAAGTATTTTCCTGAAAAACAGTACTTGAAACATGTTGAATAACTATCATGAATGAACCTAAAAATAGCGTCTGATTTTTTTACGTTTCTTTGTCGCTTTATTCCCTATACCAAGAATATCATGTACAAAATAAAAGCGTTTCCAAAGTTTATATTGTTTATTTTTATCAAAGCTGTAGCAGGGATCGTCATCAATTTCAATAGGTTCGCCCTGAATAATTTTCCAGGGATTTATTGAGATCAGGGTCTTAAAATCAATATTCGGATATTTTTCTTTAAAAATATCTACTGCACGCGGCATATTAAATCCAATAGCACGACTTGCCCTATGGGCATCACTGGCGATAATATGAACTAACCCTTCAGACAGCAACATCTCGGAAATAAAACGTGCTTGAGTACCCGTATATCCCAATAGGCTTCCGGCATTAATTTGCAACAATGTGCCCATTTTAATCAAATCAATAATATCGTCAACGATTTCCCAGAAATATCCATACCGCTCCGGATGAGCGAGCACCGGGGTGCAGCCGTTTTGAATTAATTCATAAAATACTTCTTTATAGCCTTCCGGATGCCAATTTAGTGAAAATTCAATCAGAGCGTATTTTTTATGGTCTTCATAGGTGAAATACGGAATTTCCGGGGCGTGGACTACATGCGTAGTAAAATATAGTTCTCCACCTAAATATAGATGTAACGGAAGACCTTCTTTCTTAGCAGCAGCTTTCAGTTCTTTAAAATTTTTAATGACTTTATTCTGTCGTTCATGATTATTAGAAGCCTGATGTTCTTCAAGTTGATGCGGAGTTGCAACAATGTCTGTTATATTATTCTCCACCGCCTGACGCAGCAAGCGCATTGAGGCATCAAGTGTACCCGGTCCGTCATCTACATCAAAAATAATATGATTATGAATATCAATTATGCGATCCATATTACCCTTTTTTACTGTAAAACCGCCAATAAAACACCTGCTGCAACAGCAGAGCCTATAACGCCTGCTACATTCGGTCCCATAGCGTGCATAAGCAGATGATTTGTTTTATCATATTCTAATCCCACGTGCTGAACTAAACGGGCAGAATCCGGAACCGCACTTACGCCGGCAGCACCGCAGAGGGGATTAATTTTATTCCCTTCTTTAAGAAATAAATTCATAAATTTAGCAAATAAGACACCTCCTGCCGTAGCAATAACGAAAGCGACCGCTCCCATACTGAAAACAGCAAGAGATTGCCAAGTCAGGAACATGGTTGCTTGTGTTGAAGCGCCCACTGTTAATCCCAATAGAATAGTTACCGTATTAATTAAACCGT
This sequence comes from Fidelibacterota bacterium, assembly GCA_023134755.1. Lineage (GTDB taxonomy): Bacteria > Fidelibacterota > Fidelibacteria > Fidelibacterales > Fidelibacteraceae > M50B103. The sequence continues at coordinate 10,137 of JAGLUM010000295.1, forward strand.
TTCGGGCAGTATCTGCCAGCCGTTCTGTTACTCCTGATTCTTTTAACAAATTTCCGAAAAACAGCATTCCCAAAAGAGGCAGTGCTGTTGGTGCAATAAACGCGGTTAGCAAAAACCCAATAATTGGAAATAATATCTTTTCCACTTTCGGGACATGCCGTACAGGTCTCATTCTGATGAGACGTTCTTTTTTTGTAGTGAGTAATTTCATTACCGGCGGTTGAATAATGGGAACAAGCGCCATGTATGAATAAGCCGAAATAGCAATTATACCCAATAAATGTGGCGCCAGTTTTGAGGAAAGAAAAATAGCTGTCGGTCCATCCGCACCGCCAATTATTCCAATAGCTCCTGCTTCTGCCGGGGTAAATCCCAGCCAGCTGGCACCCAAAAAAGTTAGAAAAATTCCAATTTGTGCAGCAGCGCCGAGTAATATCATTTTGGGATTTGATAATAATGCAGAAAAGTCGGTCATTGCCCCAATTCCCAGAAAAATAAGAGGTGGATAAATTCCTTTTATTACTCCAAAATAAAGATAATTCAACACCGATCCATCTTCATAAATACCCAACTGCAGGCCCGCATCAGTAAGAAAAGGGATATTCCCCAAAAGGACTCCAAAACCAATTGGGACAAGCAAAAGGGGTTCAAATGATTTTGCAATGCCAAGATACATGAGCAAACACCCGATTACTATCATTATGATATGTCCCCAGGTTATATTTGCAAACCCTGAATAGCTGAGAAAATCACTTAAAATGTTCACACATTCTCCATATTTATCAAAATAGCTCCTTCCAAAACAGAATCGCCGACTTTTATAGGGATGCTGGTGATTTTTCCGTCAGAAGACGCTAAAATATTATTTTCCATTTTCATCGCTTCCATTTTCGCAACAATTTGTCCGATTTTAATAGTATCACCTTCCACAACCAATATTTCAGTTATTAAACCCGGAATAGGTGCTCTTATCACATTGGCAGCAGCTGACTCAGCGGGACTGTAGGTTTTCTTTCCCGAATCTACCGGAACTGCAGTTTTTCGAGATATAGTGGGTGTTTTACTCTCTTTTTTAGGAGTTTCAAACTCAACCGTATATTCAACACCGTTACATTTAACTTCGGCTGTATTGTCACCTAATGTTTCAATATCAACAGTATATTCTTTACCGTTAATTTTTAATTTATATGTTTTCATTGCTCACCTATATGTTATAATATCCTGGAATTTCGCATTCCGAAGGATTTATTATTCCATCCCGAAAAGGGTTTTATTATTTTGTGTATGGTAAGGATTGCTTTTTCCTCTTCTTCTAATGATCGTTTTTCCAAATGCAGCGCGGTTGTAATTGCAACCATAGTATCATCCTGTG
>JAGLUM010000296.1 GCA_023134755.1 Fidelibacterota bacterium
TGAGGAGAAAAACGTTTTCCCGTATCATCAAATCCCAGTGATATATATCCGGCATTCAATTCATCGGATAAACGGTACACCATACCCGGAATCTGCTGTAATCCAACCCACAGCACGCGCGGATTGCCTTCACGCGGGAATTGTCCAACCGTTTTAAGCTGAAGTTCAAATGCTTTGGTCGGAGTTACTATCCGGAAAAATTCTTTCCGGACATCTTCCAGCATTCGTTTTGGAGTATCCCCTAAAAATTTGAGAGTGATATGCGTTAGATCGGGGTCTACCCATTTGATACCCTGCGATACGGGCTCTAAAACTTCCTGTATATCCTGCAGTATTGCTTTTATCGGATCAGGCAGAGGAAGCGCGATAAATGTACGTTTATTTGACATAATAAATTCTCTTTCAATTTACTTGTTTTCCTGCAATATTAGACGGATCATATTTAATGCTGAATTTGCGGCATATTCTTTGTTTTTGCGACGTCCGCGGTTGCGTGATAGTTTTTGTGTGTACAGCTTGTTCTTATATATAAGTGCGATCCATACCGTGCCCACCGGTTTTTCCGCTGTTCCTCCGTCCGGACCTGCTATACCGCTTACGGCTACCGCGATATCCGTCCCGGCAGATGTTTGTGCACCACGGGCCATCGCTTCAACTGTTTCCCGGCTTACCGCTCCATGATTTTCTATCAGCGACGGCGTCACACCCAGGAGATTGGTTTTTGCCTCATTACTATAGACAATATAACCCTGTTTAAACATATGGCTGGCTCCGGGAATATCGGTAATATTACTCGCGATTAATCCGCCGGTACAGGATTCTGCCGTTGCCAGATTCAGATTCCGTTTTCGGCACATATCGACAATGCAAAATGCCAGCGATTCTCCCTGAAGGGAAAACACGGCTGTACCTAAAAGTGTTGCTATTTTTGTATGATATTCCTCTATTACCCGCCGCTTTTTGCCCCGCAAACGGATGGTAATACCGCGAACCGAAGGATAGTATCCCAGGATGATTTCCTTTTCAACTTCCGGGAAATGTTTTGCAATAACATCCGCTATTTCGGATTCCGGTACGCCAAATGTATTGATCTGCATTTCAATGTCTTTACTATCTGAAATATCTGCCAGACGCGGCAAGATAACATCTGTCATCATTGCCTGCATTTCAAAGGGTACGCCCGGCATGACATAAAATATCTGCTTTGCCTTATGAAATATCATACCGTGTGCGGTACCGCGGGTATTGGATATCAGTTCGGCATTATCAGGCTGCCATGCCTGTTCCTTATTATTTGGTGACGGGATACGACCCTGAGATTGAAAGAAAGCATTTATTTCGTCATAAATATTCTGCATAAACACCAACTTCCCGCCAAAATACTCCGTAATAATAGCCTTGGTCCGGTCATCACCTGTGGGACCCAGTCCCCCGGTAATAAAAATATGTGTACTGCTTTCCAATACTGCATTCAGTGTATGGATGATAGCATTTTTTTCATCAGGAACCACAGTATGCCGTGTAACGGGTATAGCTATCCCCCGCAACTTTGCGCTCATCCACGATGCATTGCTGTTGAGAGTGTGACCGGCCAACAATTCATCACCAATATTGATGATTTCGGCATTCATTTAAGTAATAACCTTTTATGTTAAATAAGAGTTATAAGTTATCAATTAATTGACAATTGACAAAGGAGAATTGATAATTCAAGACAAAAAAACAAAGTATAAAAATAAAAGTTAAGCAACTATAACAATTCACTCAAAACATTCAGGTGTCGCCTTAGCTCCGACGCGTTCCATCTTCGTCCGTCACTTGAGGAACTACGATGGACAAGTAAAAAAATCAAGGCCTGTCCCTCAAAGCTTTAGCGAAGTGGGATCTTTCTTTTGCTTCTTTTCTTTGGACAAGCAAAGAAAAGAAGGGAATACTTCAAAAATGAATATTAAATTTAATTATTAATTATTTTTCTGTGTCATGACAACAAAAAGATCGTGTCTACCCCGACGAAGGTCGGGAAAACAAGTTCAAAATGACGCCAATAAATCTACTTGAAGGTTAAAGAAAAAGCTTCCATATAGCAAAGCAAATCAGCCAGGATGGAACAGCGGCAAGAACATCATCAAGCATGATGCCGGCAGCACCGTTTAGCCCCTCCGCCTTCTTGATGATCCAGGGTTTAAAAATATCAAATACCCGAAAACAGATAAAAGCGGATATCAGGATGATCAGGTTATTTTTCGGAAGTCCAATCAAGGCTAGCCACATACCTGCAACCTCATCCATGACAAACCAAGCCGGATCCTTTATATCCCGGTGTCGAATTAAATCCCGCGCGGATATAAAACCTATTAGAAGAAGTATAAAAAATATTTCAATTTCCCATATCAGCGGCATGGGAAAATACCGGTATAGAACAAATGCAATTAAAACAGTAATCAAAGAGGCAGCAGTTCCCGGAGCAACAGGAATAAAACCCACCCCGAAAAAAGAACCGATAGATGTAGCAAACCAGCGTGACTTATTGTTTTTCATGCATAGATTTTCTAAATTTAATATAATAATCAATGCCGGTGTAAACGGTAAATAACATAACAACGAACATGGTTATCAC
>JAGLUM010000297.1 GCA_023134755.1 Fidelibacterota bacterium
CGTGCCAGATGTCACTTGAGACGTCTGCTAATTTATTGTTAGTAGGGGATGAAGTTAAAATTAACGCTGAACTGGAAAAATACACATATAATAAAGAGCGGATCAAAATTATTCATACTCCGGATGAAATTACCATGGAGGATTCCCCCAGGACAGCGATCAGAGAAAAACCCAACGCATCAGTGCTTCTTGCTGCGAAGTTATTAAGTGAAGGAAAAGCAGATGCAATGGTTTCTGCCGGAAGCACCGGCGCAGTTATCCTTTCTGCCGCAATCCATATTGAACGAATTCCCGGTGTAAAACGAACTGCCTTAGGAACAATATATCCCACATATAATGAACAACAACGGGAAAATATTTTTTCATTGATCTTAGATATTGGTGCAAATATCACAAATACACCGGACGATTTGGTTCATTTTGCATATATGGGTGTGAGCTATAAGAAAAAATTAATGCACGTGGAATCACCTACAGTTGCACTTTTGAATATAGGCGCAGAGGAATACAAAGGGAGTGATACTGTAAAAAAGGCCTATCAATTACTTGACTCCCGGCCGGATTTAAATTTTATCGGTAATATTGAAGGAAATGATTTAGTCAGCGGTAAGGCAGATGTTGTGGTTGCTGAAGGTATGACCGGGAATATTGCTATAAAGACAATGGAAGGAACGGTTGACGCAGTAAAAAAACTCGCTAAAATGGCATTAAAAGGAAAATTGATCTGGAAATTTGGCATGCTGTGTCTTTCGGGTGGCATCAAAAAAATAATGAAAATTGCTAATTATGAAGAATACGGTGGTGCACCGATATTGGGATTTAATAAAATAATCATAAAAAGTCATGGACGATCTACAGCATGGGCATTTAAAAACGGTATTAAGGTTGCCATTCAAGCCGTAACTGATGATATGATTGGTATTATGCGCAATTCGATTTCTCAATTTGAGTCCGAAAAAGAAAAATAATATCTGTAAAAAATATTATATGTATTTTATCATTTATCTGGAATAACTTTTAGATCGCTGTCGCTTGCTCCTATTACAGAAAATTACTATTTCCACATAATAAACAATAAATCATAAACGACAGGGTTTTTATGATAATATTTTGTTAAAATACAGGGAAATATTATCATATTTATTCATAAATGAAAATCACTAAAATACTAATAAAATAGTGGAAAAAAGATAAAACTCATGTTTACTTTTATGAAAAAAAGTCGTTAACTTTACATGTTAATTGTAAACATATTTCTTGTCACTAAACAAGACAGTGAGGCCTCCTGAAAAATTATTGTATGGGGACCGGGGAAGATGAAAAACAGAAAAACTTTTAATTGGATTTGCTTAAATATTGCGGAGGTAAATTAGGTGACTAAACGAGCATTTTTAGAAAAAGTTGCTGCAAAAAATCCCAATCAACCGGAGTTTTTACAAGCTGTTAATGAGGTGGTTGAGTCAATATGGGATGTCTACGAAGCAAACCCCATTTTTCAAGATGCTAATATCCTGGAAAGGTTAGTTGAACCGGAACGGGTAATTCTGTTTCGTGTTCCCTGGGTTAATGATGCCGGAGAAATAGAGGTAAACCGCGGTTTTCGTGTTGAATTCAACAGTGCGATAGGCCCCTATAAAGGTGGACTGCGTTTTCACTCTAGTGTAAACTTATCAATATTAAAATTCTTAGGATTTGAGCAAATTTTTAAAAATGCTTTAACTACCTTACCAATGGGTGGCGGTAAAGGGGGTTCGGATTTTAATTTCCGTGGTTGCTCTGATGGGGAAATAATGCGGTTTTGCCAAAGTTTTATGACAGAATTGCAACGTCATATAGGATTTAGAACAGATATTCCTGCTGGTGATATTGGTGTGGGCGCCCGCGAAATAGGCTATCTTTTTGGTCAGTATAAGCGCATACGTAACGAATTTACCGGTGTGCTTACCGGAAAAGGCCTTAATTGGGGCGGTAGCGTAATTCGTCCGGAAGCAACCGGTTATGGAACTGTGTATTTTGCGAATGAGATGTTAAAACATGTTGAAGATGGTTTTGAAGGTAAGAGAATCGCAATTTCCGGATTTGGGAATGTCGCTTGGGGTGCCGCAATTAAAGTAAATGAACTTGGCGGAAAGGTGGTTACTTTATCCGGTCCTGATGGTTATATTTACGATCCGGATGGAATTCGTGATGAAAAAATCAATTATATGTTGATGCTGCGATCCAGCAATAATGATATTGTTGCACCTTATGCGAAGGAATTTCCTAATGCCACATTTTATCCCGGGAAACGTCCATGGGAGGTTCCTTGTGATGTAGCATTGCCATGTGCAACCCAAAACGAATTGGATAAAAAAGACGCAGAAATGCTCATTAAGAACAATTGTAAATGCGTTGCGGAAGGTGCAAACATGCCTTCAACCTCGGAAGCAGTCACTGTGTTTGGGAAAGCAAAATTATTATACGCACCCGGTAAGGCAGCTAATGCGGGCGGTGTAGCTACTTCCGGATTGGAAATGACCCAAAATTATATGGGTTTAGCATGGACCAGAGAACATATAGATAAAGAATTACATCAAATTATGATCCGTATTCATGAACAATGTGTAGAATATGGCCGTATTGATGATAAATATGTGGATTATCAAAGAGGAGCAAATGTTGCGGGCTTTCTAAAGATTGCAAATGCAATGGTTGATCAAGGCGTTGTATAAATTTAAATTAATTGAAAGGTAACAAAATGACAAAATCTGAATTCTTAGATCTCGTGAAGAGGAATAATTATGGTCAGAATGAATTTATTCAAGCTGTCACAGAAGTTATTGACTCAATATGGGATGTCTACGGAGCAAATCCCATTTTTCAAGATGCTAATATTCTGGAAAGGTTAGTTGAACCGGAACGGGTAATTATGTTTCGTGTTCCCTGGGTTAATGATGACGGGGGAGTGGAAGTAAACCGCGCTTATCGTGTTGAATTTAACAGTGCAATAGGTCCCTATAAAGGCGGACTGCGTTTTCACCCCAGTGTAAACTTATCAATACTGAAATTTTTAGGGTTTGAACAGATCTTTAAAAATGCTTTAACCACTTTACCCCTTGGTGGCGGTAAAGGCGGTTCGGATTTTGATCCAAAAGGGAAAACAGATAATGAAGTTATGCGCTTCTGCCAAAGTTTTATGACAGAATTACAACGTCATATAGGATTTAGAACAGATATTCCTGCTGGTGATATTGGTGTGGGCGCCCGCGAGATAGGCTATATGTATGGCCAGTATAAACGCATACGTAATGAATTTACCGGTGTGCTTACCGGGAAAGGCCTTGGCTGGGGCGGTAGTGTAATTCGTCCGGAGGCAACCGGTTATGGAACTGTATATTTTGCGAATGAAATATTAAAACATGTTGGAGATGATTTTGAAGGCAAAAGAGTCGCAATTTCCGGATCTGGAAATGTAGCCCAATATGCAGCTCAAAAAATCAATGAATTTGGAGGTAAAGTTGTCACCTTATCAGATTCTTCGGGATCTATTTATGATCCGGAGGGGATTATTGGAGAGAAATGGGATTATATTATGGATCTCAAAAATATGCGTCGCGGGCGTATTAAAGAATATGCTAAAGAATTCGGTTGTAAATATATGGAAGGAAAACGTCCATGGGAAGTCCCTTGTGATGTAGCACTGCCCTGTGCAACCCAAAATGAATTGGATAAAAAAGACGCAGAAATGCTTATTAAGAACAACTGTATATGTGTTGCGGAAGGTGCAAACATGCCTTCAACTCCGGAAGCGGTTGCTTTATTTGATAAAGCAAAGTTACTATTTGCACCCGGTAAAGCAGCTAATGCAGGCGGTGTAGCTACTTCCGGACTGGAAATGACCCAAAATTATATGGGATTAGCATGGCCCAGAGAACGTGTAGACAAAGAATTGCATCAAATCATGATCCGTATTCATGAACAATG
>JAGLUM010000298.1 GCA_023134755.1 Fidelibacterota bacterium
ATGGAAACCGTTCACAAAGCCGAAAGCGATATTCCTTCTTCCGATTGTGCTTACGAAGTTCTTTCTTTAAGGCTGGATACTATTCACCATAAGCGAGCGGTCGATAGCGCCGCCGCAGCTCTGGTTGCATGTGATATAAAAATGCCCGCAGGTGAAGATTTCGGTAAGGATAATTTCGAATCGCTGGCAGTAGGCCGTCTCTCTGTTTTAAGGAAAAAACTGGTCCGGGAAATTAAACGTCTTTCGGATAAAACGGATTATGATTCCCATGTGCGCCACTTATTGCGCCAACTGGAGCGCATAGACACGATTCTTACTATAGATCGAAAAACCAGTTCTGCAATCAACAAACTGCAAAAGCAAATTGCTGACAGAGATGCTGAAACAAGAAAGAATCTTATCGATTGTTATGTAATTGACCACAGCGATGGCGGTTTTGAACTGTTTCAGATGATCGGCTGGAAAGCAGCCAATCTTGCAGAGATAGAGCGTCTCGCCGGGGGCGATGTGATTCCGCCCTGGTTTGCGGTTACAAATAAAGCCTTCATGGAGACGCTGGATACAACTGTGACCGGAACGGAAGCGGGAGCGGGCCGCCGGGCTGCTCAGGGTTCTTCTCTTCGTAAAGCCATAAATTCCGTTCTGCGTCGGGATGATTTGAATAACCAGCAGAAATATCTGCAAATCAGCAGTCTTTGGGAACGTATACAACTTCCGGATGAGCTGCGCCGTGCGGTTATTAAATCCTATCAGGAAATTACCCGCGTTTCGTCTGTAAAAGAAAGAATGAATCAGGACTCCGACCCGGTCTATGTAGCCATTCGTTCTTCCTCACAGGAAGAAGATACCGAAGCAGCGGCCCGCGCGGGTGAATTTGAGACCTATTTATATATCCACGGTGAAGATCAGCTTCTCCATTATCTAAAACGAACCTGGAGCGGTTTATGGACCGAACGTGCTATCCATAACCGGACCGTTTTAGGCGGGGATGCCGCCCAGACCGGCGGCGGCGTGGTTGTGCAGCGCATGGTTAATTCCCGTGTGTCCGGCGTTTTACAGACGGTTAATATCCCCAGGGGCAACATCAGAGAAATGGTTATTAACGCCGGGTTAGGCCTTGGAGAAGGCGTGGTTTCCGGAACAGTCGCTGCGGATCAGGTTACTGTATCAAAGGAAACCGACTCTGAAAAAGAGGCGCTTCGTTTCAGCTATATTACCAGCGATAAAACCGAACAAATTGTATTTAACCGGCGCGCAGGATTCGGCACCGTTTGTTCACAAACCCTTTATCATCAGCGATTACGGCCTGCGCTGGAATATGTGGAGCTCTGTCAGTTGGTCAGGATTGCCGCTTCCCTGGAAAAAGCGTATGGTTATCCGTTGGACATCGAATTCGGAATAGAAGACAGCTGCTTATGGCTATTGCAGGCACGACCTGTAGCTTCATTCTTATCTGTACTTAATGAAACTTTGGAACGTTTCCCAATAAGAATAAATGGCGGCAGGTCGATATAAGTATATTTGGAACGCAAATAATCTAGCGAGTGGTCTTTACTTGTATAGATTAAAAGCAGGTGAATATAATAAGGTAAGAAAGATTATTTTGGTGCGCTAGTATCATTTAGATTAAAAATTCTAAGAGGGCATATAACAAGCGTTTCAACTCGGATCCGGCGCAGCCGAACAGCAGGTTAAGCGCCATCTATTAATAACGAGCGGGGTTAATCATGATCAATCAGGAAGATTCACTCAAATACCATAAAAGTCCCAAACCGGGTAAAATCGAGGTTAAGGCTACAAAAGTCTGTCTTACGCCAAGAGAAATGCGTCTGGCCTATCTACCGGGGGCTTCTTATCCTTCCCGGGAAATTATGAAGAAAGAAACGGAGGTATTTAACTATACGGCAAAAGGAAACCTGGTCGGCGTAATTACCAACGGCACGGCAATCCCCGGCCTCGGAGATATCGGGCCAGCGGCAGCTAAGCCCATGCAGGAGGGAATGGCTGTGCTGTTTAAGCGCCTGGCCGACATCGACGTTTTTGACATTGAGCTGAACACGACCGATCCCGACCGTTTTATCGAAACCGTAATCATGCTGGAGCCTACTTTTGGCGGAATCAATTTAAAAGATATTAAAGCGCCGGAGGGCCTGTATATTTACGACCGTCTTCGTGAAAATCTTAAAATTCCGGTATTCCATGAAAATCTTTACAGCACGGCTGTAGTCGCTGCCGCTGCTCTGTTAAACGCTCTGGATCTTGTAGAAAAGAAGCTTGATGAAATCCGT
>JAGLUM010000299.1 GCA_023134755.1 Fidelibacterota bacterium
CAATTACGCCGCTATCAGGAACTGTTGAAGCACCGTGATACCTATTTACGTGAACGTGAGCTCCGGGAATTCCATTTTAAAGAACTGGATGAAATTAAACCGGTTTTTGGAGAACTTGAAAATAATGAACACGAATTACAGATCCTTGAGAACAGCGGACGTTTGGCAAGCTCAGCAAATCATCTTGCCCAGGCTTTATATGAAGATGAAAATGCGCTAATTCATCAAATCGAGGTATTAAAGAAGACCATGCAGGAAATTTTGCAGGTAGACGCGGACCAGCAGGATACGGCAAAGGAACTGCAAAGCGCTCTTATCTCCCTTACAGAAGTGGGTCGAAGTATGTCTCATTACCGGGATGAACTGGAACATGATCCCGAAAAAATGGCTCGTTTGCAGGATCGTGTTGGTGCAATCAATTATCAGATGCGCAAACACCATAGATCCTATGAGGAGCTGTGTGAATACTATGAGCAGTTAAGGGATGAAATGAGCTCAGAGGCAGATTATGATACCCGTCTTGATGCCATGGCAAAGACCCTGGAGATTACGCGCAGTACCCTTTCCGGGAAAGCGCTTCGTTTTCACAATATTCTGGAAAAAACCGGGAAAGATTTTGCCCGAAAAATTGAGAACCGTTTGCATCTGTTGGGAATGCAACACGCGCGATTTAATGTGCAGCTGCGCCGAAAAGAAACCGATTCTGAATCCTATATTCCCTTCAAAGGCAAACATATTGAACCTACGGTGAATGGAATTGACGAGGTGGAATTTTTAATAATCACCAATCCCGGTGACGATTTTAAACCTTTGATCAAAATTGCGTCCGGCGGAGAGATCAGTCGAATTATGTTGGCTATTAAATCCGTATTGGCTGAGCATGATGAAACGCCGACATTGATCTTTGATGAGATCGATGCGGGCATCAGCGGCCGTATTGCTCATGTGGTGGGAGAACAGATCCGTGAACTGGCAAAACACCACCAAATTTTATGTATTACCCATCTGCCGCAGATCGCTTCCATGGGCGAACGGCATTACCGGGTCGATAAATTCAGTGAAGGCAACGAAACCTTTGCCGAAATCAACGAATTGGATGCTCAGGCCCGTGTCGAAGAAATATCAAGTCTTATCGCCGGTGAAACAATTAGTGATGCCAATCTGCGGACGGCTGAGGAGCTATTGAAAATATCATGATATTCGAATTAATTGGTCAGGATCAAATAGCCGGGCGGTTCCGGCGTTTGATCAATAACAAACGAATTGGCTCTGCTTACCTTTTTGCCGGTCCCGAAGGTGCGGGTAAAACAAGCATGACGCTTAATGTTGCGACTATGCTTTTATGCCGGAATCCACAGGACGGAAATGCCTGTGGAACCTGTTCCGCTTGTATTAAAATGCTTCATGCGAATCACCCGAATTTTCATTTCGTACATGCCCTTCCCCGCGGAAAAAACCCTTCAGATAATGATCCATACCATGGTCTCGATGAAGCAGATTTTACGGCAATCCGCGAGGAACGTATTAAACTGGCACAGAACCCCTATGCCGGTATATACATCCCAGGTGCCAATCAGATCCTTATCAGTTCTATTCGTCATCTAAAGAAAGAACTGGCAATGAAACCTGCCGAAAGCGGCCGTCAAATTGTATTTGTACACTTAGCGGAGTTTG
>JAGLUM010000003.1 GCA_023134755.1 Fidelibacterota bacterium
TTGTATGTGACCATCCTGATATTCCCTGTGATGAAAAGAATTTGATCATCAAAGCCGCACATGCAATGGAAGCGTATTTGCCGGATGATCTTTCAGCACATTTTGAATTAAAAAAAAGAATCCCCATTGCTGCCGGATTGGGCGGAGGATCATCAAATGCTGCAAGTATATTGAAATGGTTGAATGTAACGGCAAAACTGTCACAGGAAAAATTAAAAAAAATTGCCGTTGAACTGGGTGCTGATGTTCCGTTTTTTTTGCAAGGGGGAACAGCGTATGCAGAAGGGATTGGAGATATTCTAACGCCTCTTGAAATACCGAAAAACTGGTGGGCAGTATTGGTATTTCCGGAGTTTGCGGTTTCAACCTTATGGGCATACGAACAACTAAAATTTTCCTTGACAGACAAGCTAAAAAAAGCTAAAATACCCAGCCAATTAGAAAAAGGATTTAATTGGCAGATATTTGAAAATGATTTTGATAAAGCAATCATTCCTTCATATCCGGAAATCGGTAAAATTAAAACGCGCTTATATAGTTTAGGCGTAAAATATGCCGGCTTGTCGGGTTCCGGCTCGACTGTGTTTGGGATTTGCGAATCGTGTGAAACCGCGAAGCGGGTTGTTGCCGCGTTTAATAACGCTGTGATAACACGCCCGATATAAGATACCTTCGGGGGTCGTTCAATGGCAGGACAGTTGGTTTTGGTCCAACCGATCGGGGTTCGAATCCCTGCCCCTGAGCACGAAAGCAAAGAAGCCTGAACATATTATTCAGGCTTTTTTTGTAGAGGAAAAAAAGGAGTTACAATGAAAGATAATGAACTCAAAGTATTTTCGGGGTCATCCAATCCGGAGCTTACAAAGAATATTTGTAAGGCGTTGAATCTGGAACAGGGTGCACTGACAAGCAAAACATTTTCAGATGGTGAAATATGGGTCCGTTTTGATGAAAATATTCGGGGACAGGATATTTTCATTATTCAATCGACAAGTCAGCCGGCTGACAATTTAATTGAGCTCTTGATCATTATTGACGCGGCGAAACGCTCATCCGCTGATCGAATCACTGTTGTACTTCCCTATTACGGATATGCCCGGCAGGATCGTAAAGACCAGCCGCGTGTTCCAATTTCAGCACGCTTGTTTATGGATTTAATTGTTAAGGCGGGAGCAAACCGAATTATTGCAATGGATTTACATTCTATGCAAATTCAAGGATATGTTGATATCCCGTTTGATCACCTTTTTTCCCGTCCGGCATTTATGGCGCATTTCCGTACCAAGGGATGGCTCGAAGATCCGGATTTAGTGGTTATTGCACCGGATATGGGCAGTGTAGCACGTTCTCGCAGCGTAGCCATGTATATGCATAAGGAATTAGCGATCATTGATAAACGGCGGACAGCACATAATAAAACAGAAGCAATGAATATTATTGGAAATGTTAAAGGAAAGAAATGCCTGATCATTGATGATATGGCAGATACGGCAGGTACACTTGTTGCGGCAGCCGCGTATTTAAAAAAGGCGGGCGCATCTGAAGTTATCGCCGCCTTTACCCATCCTGTTTTATCAGGATCGGCAATTGAAAGATTAAAAGATTCAGAAATATCCATCATTATTACCACGGATACCATTGCCCTGCCCGAAGAGAAAATATTACCAAATATGGAAATTGTTAGTGTCGCAAATATTTTGGCATCTGCCATCAAACGTTCGCATGATAATGAATCTATCAGTGATTTATTTTACGAATTTAATATAGAAAGTTAGTAATAAAATAGGAGATATTAAACAATGACAGAACTAATATTACAAACAGAAGTCCGCACAGAACGCGGAAAAGAAGTAAATAAAAGGCTTCGAAAAAAAGGTATTATTCCTGCCGTGTTTTATCACAAAGGAAAAGCGGAATCGTTGCAAATGATCGAATTAGAGTTTATTCGTCTTTTAAAAGCCGGAAATCAGTTGATTGAATTAAATCTGGACGGTAGTAAAAAAAAGGCGCTGATCAAGAAAATTCAATTTCACCCCGTAACTGAACGAATTTTACACGTAGATTTTCAAGGCGTTAGCATGAGTGAAATTGTTCAGGTAATGGTTCGCTTAAACTATATTGGAGAATCCGCTGGCGAACATGAAGGTGGATTGTTTGAACCGCACATGTATGAAATTGAAGTTAAATGTAAAGCCTCGGACATTCCTAAGCAATTAGACGTTAATATTGAAGAATTGGTAATTGGTGACACCTTGCATGTGAGTGACTTGGATTTTGGTGATCTGGAAATTGTTTCCAGTACGGAAATGTTGGTCGCGGCTGTTGTATTACCTTCAGGTATTGGAGAAGAAGAAGAAGAAGTTGAAGGCGAAGAAGTTG
>JAGLUM010000030.1 GCA_023134755.1 Fidelibacterota bacterium
ACTTTCAACAGTCTGATAACATCAATCAGCAGATCTTTTGTTCCGGATAATATACTTAAGTATAACACGGAATTACGTGTATTGGTTACACCATGTTTAATGCGTCTAACCTGATTTTTCTGGTACTGCGCGATGTCTTCCAAAAGGGCTTCCTGGGCACGTTTTGTGGATTCTTTCTGTTTAAAATCCTGGGTTTTAACCATATCGCAAACTGTTTCAAAAATGACATTAACTTTTGTATACAGGGTTAGAAGTTCTTCATGCTGTTCTGTGTTTGTACCGCAGTGATTATTATTAATATGTTCATAACAGGCATAAATAATTTGATCCAGACTGTGCGAAAATTCTCGTATATAATGCAGCATCTGCAGATAAAAATGACCATATTCCAAAGAATCTTCTTCTATACCGCGTAAACGAACAGTAAACTGATTCTTTCGGTTTTTAGTATCCAGCAAAAGACCTTTCACCTGCTCTTTCAATTTCTTCAGTCCTTTGTTGTCTTCATTATACAGGGATTCAATGGTATTCCCCAGCATACTGGGAACAAGATCCAGAATCTCGCTCGTAATATTATTACATAAGGTAAAAATATCGTTTTCTTCCTCTTCTTCTACAGCTGTTTTTTCCTCTTTTTCTTTTTTGCGGAAATTTTTAAATGTCTTTATCAAGAGAAACATTGCGAGCGCAAATAAAGCGATAGTTGCAAATATGCCCCCAAGATCAATGAGAATAGCAAAAATCATTGAAACGGTAAAAGCTATAATTGCCGTCATAAACCACCCGGCAACAACCGTAAAAACGCCTGTGATGCGATATACTGCACTTTCTCTTCCCCATGCGCGATCTGCTAATGTGGTTCCCATTGAAACCATAAATGTAACATAGGTTGTTGAAAGCGGTAATCCCATGGATGTACCCAACGCGATCAGACTACTGGCAACTGTCAGATTCATTGAGGCGCGGATCATATCAAAAGATTGCGTTTCAGCAACCGAAGATGTTACAGGACGCGAGAAGCGTGCGTTGATCATATTGCGCACACGTGCGGGGATGTAGCGTTGTATAAAATAATTAAATGATATAGCGATCCGGACCAGTGAACGGGATAGAGCAGTCGAACCAAAGCGCTCGTCCCCCGCATCGTGGCGGGCTATATTTAGTTCTGTTTTACTTACATGACGTGACTTTTTAGATGTCCATAGAGTAATGACCATGACCAATCCGGCAATAAGAAGCATGTATGTTTCTGTCTGAACCTTCCCCGATAAAAAAGCCATTGAGAAAGTAGCCGGGTCGGCTCCCGGAACCGCTGCGAATGCCTGATAGGATTTTAATCCGGCAAGCGGGACGCCAATAAAGTTCACCAAATCGTTGCCTGCAAATGCAAATGCAAGCGCAAAGGTACCAACAAGAATTATCATACGGGAAACATTGATCTTGAAGACCCATCGGAAAATCTGGATAATAATGCTCCAGCCAAGAAAAGATAAGCCAAGGATCAGCCAGGTATTCATTTGAATCCACTCTTTGACCTCTATGGTCATAAACGATGATCCTTTTGCGCCTTTAATAAGAATAAAATAGGTGATGATCGCGATACAAAAACCACCCCAGATCGCACCATAGCGTTTAAGTCTTTTTTCATATTTAAAGGTAAAGATCAGCCGGGTAAAAAACTGCACCACAGCACCGACCGTGAAGGCAAGAATCACCGAGAGCAAAATGCTTGCAATAATTGCCAATGCTTTGTCAGAATTAATGTATTTGGGTAAATCACCTAAAGTTTCTATTGGATTCCGGCCAATTTTCAATAGAGAAACCGCAACCGCAGCACCCAGTAATTCAAATACGATCGAAACCGTTGTGGAAGTCGGCAATGCAAAAGAATTATACGCATCTAATAAAATAATATCCGTTAGCATTACAGCTAAGTAAATGATCATGATTTCAGAAAAGAAAAATGCCTGGGGATGAAAAATACCTTTACGTGCCACTTCCATCATACCACTGGAAAATGTAGCGCCAATAAAAATACCCGCACTCGCAATGGTCAAAATAATCCAATTTTTGGCGACACGTGCGCCGCGTGCAGAATTAAGAAAATTTACAGCATCATTGGTAACACCAACAACAAGATCAGATGCTGCCAGAAAGATCAATATGATCACCATTATCAAGTAAATTGACATTAATTTTCTCTCCTAAATGTTACAGAATATAATGCCGTCCGACACAGTGACAAAACCTTTTTTATAAAAAGAATCAAAAATATTATCGTTTAATATCTATATTAGAATTATTATTTTTTATCAGAATAAAAAAAGCCGATAAATCGGCTTTTTTATTAATTATTTTTACTGTGTTAAATGTCCAGTTTATATCCCACACCGCGTACATTTTTTACCAGATCGGCATATGGTCCTAATTTTTCACGCAAGTGCTTAATATGCACATCCACAGTATGGTCCACAACGATCTTTTCACGGCCCCATAATTTATACAATATTTCCTCACGTTTAAGAACATTCCCGTTTTTCTCAGCCAACATCTTTAGGATACGGTATTCTGTTGGGGTCAAAGGTGCAACCTTGTTGTCAACTTTGACTTCGTAGCGATCAATATTAATAATAATTTTGTTGTCTATATTAATTTCATTTTTAGGTGCGGCAGCCTGTATTTTTCCCCGACGCAAAATAGTCTTAACGCGAACAGTAAGTTCCTTAGGTGAAAAGGGCTTCTTTACATAATCATCAGCACCCAGCTCCAAACCCAGAATGGTATCGGTTTCATCAATACGCCCGGATAAGATAACAATTGACATATTGTCGTATTTGCTATCACGTCGCAGCTCTTTACATAAATCCATTCCATCTACGTCCGGCAACATAAGGTCCAATATCGTCAAGTCCGGAATGGTGGTTTTAAGAAATTCCAGATAGTCGTGGCCGTTAGAAAAACTTGCGACCTGAAAGCCCGACTTTTTTAAATGAATACTGGTTAATTCAAGAATGCTTTTTTCATCATCCACTACTGCAATTAGTTCATTCATGCTATCCCTAGTTACCTTACATTGCTTTAATATAGATGATTCTTATACAAATTAAAATATATTTTTAATTCATTCTTATTTTACTGATTTTTAAAATATCCTCCAGTGAGAGCGGATCTAAGGGCTGATGATCGTCTAATGCCCTTTTTACCGATGCGGTAATCTCCGGGAAAGATATTTCTCCGTTTAAAAATCGATAAACAGCCTGCTCATTTGCAACGTTAAATACTGCGGGATAGGTCTCCCCTTGTTTCAATACCTGACGCGCTAATGCGAGAGATGGAAAACGGGTGTTATCCGGTTGTTCAAAATGCAGCGTTGCAATTTCTGTTAGATCCAACCGCGGCCAGTTACTTGGTAAATGCTCGGGATAACTTAATGCATATTGAATGGGCACCTTCATATCCGGAATGCCCAACTGAGCTTTTATGGAACCATCGTTAAATTGTACCATACTGTGAATAATGGATTCCGGATGGATCATAATATCAATGCGGGATGCATCCAGGTGAAATAGATGATATGCTTCGATAAGTTCAAGACCCTTGTTAATCATGGTCGCTGAATCAATAGTAATTTTTGCTCCCATCGACCAGTTGGGATGTTTGAGTGCCTCTTCCGGCCTTATCATATCAAAAGTTGACAATTCCCGGCGTAAAAACGGTCCTCCGGAACCTGTGAGAATGATTTTTTCTACATTAGATTCTGATTCCCCTGTAAGACATTGCCATATAGCAGAGTGTTCACTGTCTACCGGAAATATCTTCGCGCCGGTTTCGGCACAAATATTGTTGATCAGCGTACCGGCCATAACCAAACTTTCTTTGTTGCTAAGTGCAACATCACGTCCCTTCTTGACTGCCGCAATGGTGGGTTGCATACCGGCAATACCCACAATTGCGTTCAATATCACATCTACTTCAATATCCCGGGAAATATTTACTATAGCTGTATATCCGGCCGCACAGGTAATGCCCGTACCGGAAAGTCCTTTACACAGGACATCATATTTTTTCTCATCCCCAATAATTACTGTGTGCGGCATATAGGTTTTTGCTTGTTCAATCAAAACATCCACCTGTGTGTTTGCTGTCATATATGCAATTGAAAAACGTTCCGGATGGGTATCTATTACACGGAGAACATTTTTTCCGATAGAACCGGTCGATCCCAATAGTCCTATTGTTTTCATAATTTATTCCAGGTTAAGTGTCCATGAAAGATTGGCGGTAAACATATCATGCGCAGCCAGTAATGAAATATTTCCGTAGGGGCTCCGGAACTCAATTTTCGGCATAACTGTATAGACCCGTTTATCTACGGCAGCCACAATATTGCTACTATGGATCTGATGGTGTTGTAAGCTGAGATCTACACCGGCAGCTACAACGATCTTTTCCCACGTTTTACCCAGCATAGCATCAACA
>JAGLUM010000300.1 GCA_023134755.1 Fidelibacterota bacterium
AAGAATTGCACAGGCACCAATATGGATTTCATTATTATCCCTATAAATCTGTTTTAATTCAGGCAGATGTTCAATAAACAGAATTGGCAGATTAAAATCCGGCTTGATTGCAAATCCACGTGCACGCTGAACCATTAAATCTGTTCCACCCGCAAGAATTGTGCATTCTTTTTCTGACAAAATATACAAAGCTTCGATCAAGTTGCCAGGTCGATATTCCCCTACCATAATCCGGCTCCTTTTCGTATTGCCAGTCTTACCCCCTGAATGATCATATTATATCCTGTACAGCGACAGAGATTCCCCGATAATCCTTCTTTAATTTCTTCATCCGTTGGATTGGGATTCTGATTAAGCAGTGACTCTGTTGCCATTACAAATCCCGGTGTGCAAAAACCACATTGTACAGAGCCTGCTTCCATAAAGCCTGTTTCTATTGCTTTGTAGCGATCCGTGTTTTTGTATCCTTCTAATGTCACAATTGATTTTCCTATTATTGAACCTGCCGGAATCATACAGGAATTCATAGCTTTGCCATTCACCAGCACAACACAGGCTCCGCATTCGCCTTCTCCACATCCTTCTTTAACACTTGTCAACCCAAAATCTTCGCGCAGTACGTCCAAAAGCCTAATTGATGCTTCGATATCTATTTTCTTTTTCTCATTGTTTAAATAAAATTCAATTTTCATTATCAATCTCCATTAATCTCTCCGGCGTAATTGGTAGATGATTGATCGGTTTTTTCAATGCATTCGCTACCGCTTCGGCAACTGCCGGTGGTGCACCAACGAAAGGCAATTCTCCGGCACATTTTGCTCCAAATGGTCCAAACTCATAAGGATTCGAAATAAAGCAACAATTAATTTCCGGTACATCCATGGAGGTGGGAACTTTATAATCTGTGAGATTGCTTTGTTTCAGTTTGCCATTTTCAAGTTCCATGACTTCAATTGTTGCCCAACCGATCCCCTGAGCAATTCCACCTTCTATCTGCCCTTTTAGCGTACGCTCGTCGATTGGAACACCCACATCGTAGACTGCATCTATTTTTTTTATTGTCAATTCATACGTAATGGGGTCAATCTCTACTTCTGCTACATTTGCTCCCCAGGAATAAACCGGATAAGCATCGCCATGAAATTTATTATCATCCCAATGAAGATAATCAGGATGTTTGTAGCTTTTGCTTACATCCAGAATTTCGGCTTTATTCCAGCGTTCTTTCATTTCCAGGGCTGTTTGTCGCAAAAGTCCGCCAACGATCATGGTTGTTCTTGATGCTACCGTTGGACCGGAATCAGGAATCAATCCTGTATCAACTTTTTCACACACAACATTTTCTATTGGAATTTCCAAAGTATATGCAACAATTTTTCGCAAAGAGGTTTCTGCGCCTTGTCCCATTTCCACGCTGGATACTTTTAATGTCACGATATCCTTGTTTTTATTTAATATAATTTTACCGCTTATGACAGATTCACCTTTTCCGGTAAATCCGCAACCATGAAGGAATAAAGAAATCCCGATGCCATGATATTTTTTGTTTGTTTTTAGTTTGTTGTAATAATCGGACTTCCCGATAACTTTTTTAATGATCTCCGGTAATTTTACTTCCTCGTGAATTTGACCGCCGGTACACGTGGGGTCGTTTTTTTTCAGCAAATGCCGCATCTTGTATTCAAGCGGATCAATTCCTAGTTTCACTGCAATATTATAGAACAACATTTCTATACTAAAGATCGTTTGCGGTGCTCCGAATCCACGGTATGCCCCTGAGGGAACAGAATTGGTCATGAAATTTCTGCCGCGAACATTCAGATGGGGAATATTATAAACATTGGTTGCAGAAAAAATTCCACGTTGAAGCACTACAGGGGAAAGACCGTTGTAGGCTCCGGCATTTAATATAACGTCAATATCTAATGCGATAACTTGATCATTTTCATCAATAGCTGCTTTATAGCGGACTTTAGAAGGATGGCGCTTGGTTGAGCATAATATATCTTCTGATCTGTCATAGATCATCATAACCGGATGATGGGTCTTGTGCGCGGCAATGGCTACATGACATGCAGTTAAAGATGGGAACTCCTCTTTCCCGCCAAAAGCGCCTCCGGTAACTGTTTGGACAACTCGAATTTTATTGTCCGGTAAATTCATTGTGTCCAATAAGGCATTTTTTACATAGAACGGGCATTGCATAGAACCGTAAACAAAAAGTGTACCTTTTTTGAACTCTGCAGCTATGCCCTGGGGTTCTAAATAGACATGTTCCTGGTATCCTGTGCTGAATTCATCTTCAATAAGTAGTTTTGCGTGTTGAAAGGCCTTTTCAGGTTTGCCTTTTTTGTAATGATAATCTGTAAATACGGTTGATCTTTCCTCTGCTTCTTCTAGAGAAAATAATGTCCGTTCTTCTTGATATTGAATTTTTATCTGAGAAGCAATGGAATAAATGATCTCCCGGTCAGGACCTACTACGATCAAAATCGGTTGCCCGATATATTGTACATCATCTTCAGCAAAAATGGGATGATCCGAGACCACTGTATGCATTCTGTTGACTCCCGGTACATCATTTTTGTCGATCACATAAAATCCTGCTGGAATTTTGGGCAATTCAATAGAGAGAATTTTGGCTTTTGCTTTTATACTTCTAACCGTTTTTGCAAATAATAAATTCTTAAATTTCCAATCAGAAATATATTTGGCTTCACCCTTTATTTTTTTTCTGGAATCAACTCGCAAAATTGATTTACTGATACTTTCTTTCAAATCCTTGCCTTTGTTAATTTACTATTGAATGTCCCTGAGTAAAATTTTTTTTGTAATACTTTTTGATATTTTCATGGTCTTCTGCTGTATCAACATCCAATCCAATGCCCGCATCATCCACATCAATTATTTCAACCTTCTCTTTGCTGTGAATATAATTTCGCAGTATTTCCGTATCCGGCCAGCTTAAAATCTCCGGAATGAGTTTTGCGTCAAAAAGCACCGGGTGGCCTTTTTTGCCTTTATATCTTGGAATAACAATATCGTTGGCATGGTTGAGCAATGCTTGGAAAGTTGTAATTTTCACTACCGGCTGATCCCCGGGAATAATGAAAAAATAATCTGATCTTACATGTTTAATTCCGGCTCTCACTGATGAAAACATTCCCAATTCAAATTTCTCATTTTTAATTAATTTTACTTTAGGCGTTTCTGTAATAATTGCTGACAATTTTTCAAATTTATGACCGCCAACAACGATTATATTTTCACAGAGTTCTAACATGCTTTCAATCGTTCTGAGCAATATAGGTTTCCCGCAAAGATCCAGTGCCGGTTTAAAATTTCCGGCTCTTTCAGAATATCCTGCAGATAAAATAATTCCGTCAACGGTCATTGAATTTCCTCAATAGATCTAATTGCGTTTTTCGGAAATGTAATTTTTTTCATGGCAGCGTCAATATCCTTTAAACCCGTTCCGGTAATAAGTAAAACAATCGTGGCGTTTTTCGGTAATTTTGTCTTCATCTTTAAAAAGCCCGCATACGGCGCGGCGGCAGCTGGTTCGGCAAAAAGTCCGGCCTTTTTTGATAATTGTTTTTGTGATGATAATATTTCTTCATCGGAAACTAAAATTGATCTTCCCTGATATTTCTGCAATTGTTTCAATGCATAATATCCGCATTTGGGGACATCAACAGCAATTGAATCTGCTACTGTCCGGGAGTTTACCGCTCGAAATGTTCCACTTTTCAATGCATCGTGAATGGCAGCGCTTCCTTCTGCCTGGATGGCAATGATTGTTGGCATTTTTTCAATAAAACCGAATTGTATCAAATCTTTGAAACCTTTATAGACTCCGCTGATGATCACACCATCGCCAACAGGAACAAATACATAATCGGGTGCTTTCCTAAGTTGCTGAAATATTTCCAGAGAAACTGATTTTTTTCCCTCAATAGTCAAAGGATTATAGGCCGTATTTCTACTCAAAAGATTGTGTTTTTTTGAATATTCAAGCGACATATCAAAGGCTTTATCATAATTTCCATCAACAGAAATGACTTTTGCTCCATATTGTAATGATTGGATCATTTTGGCTCTAGGTGCCGTTTTTGGTAGAAAAATTGTGATCTTCAAACCGCAAGCAGCGCCAATCCCAGCCATTGAGGAAGCTGCATTTCCGGTAGAAGCCAAAACAATTTCTTTTATTTGATGCTTTTTTGCAAATGCCGCTACTAATATGGAGGCTCTGTCTTTGAATGAGCCCGTCAGATTGCATGTGTCATCTTTCAGGTAAAGATTAGGAAAAACATCTAAATTTTCTGCCTTCCAAAGAGGTGTACTACCCACGGGAATATTGGGAAACCATTTTTGCTCAAGGGGAAGTAAGTCTTCAATTTTAACAGATGATCCGGTAAAATATTGAACCTCCAAAATTCCATGCAGTGGTTCTTCCGGCTTTTGCTTTTCTCTGCAAATGGGACAAAGCATGATATCAGGCAAAATTTCAAATTCCTTGCCGCACTCCGAGCATTTATATTTGCTTTGAATTGACATAATATTAGGGTCGTCCTCCCATGGTTAATCCCATAATGGCTTTGGCTGTGTGCAATCTATTTTCCGCCTCGTCATAAATGATTGACGCCTCGCCGTCTATGACGGCAGGAGTAACTTCATTCCCGCGATCTGCCGGAAGTGCATGCATGTATTTCACATCGCGATGAGCCAAGCTCATGCGTTTTTCATTGCAAATCCAGTTTTTGTATTTATCCAGATTTGCTTTTATCTCTTTTTGACATTCTTCTTCGTTCGCATTATATTCATCAAAAGAGTAGTTCCCGAATCCGCCCCAGTTTTTAGGAATAACAATATCGGCATCTTTAAATCCTTCGTCCATATTGTCCACAAAACGAAGTTTTCCGTTATTCTCTACGGCATTTTTTTCTGCTACTTTTACCAGATCTTTGTACAGTGGAAATTCTTTGGGAGCAGCTACCGTGACATCCATTCCATACCGCGGAAACATCAAAATTTGAGATAATGGCACGGAAAGGGGTTTTGCGTGAGATGTTGCATAAGCCCACGAAATTACTATTTTTATATCTTTTAGGTCTTTGCCAAAATATTCCTGAATTGTCATCAAGTCAGCAATTGCCTGCATGGGATGATATAGGTCATCCTGGAGTGACATGACCGGAATGGATGCGTTATCAGCAAGCTCATTGAGATACTTATTGCCGATTCCATAAAAGCAATTTCGGCAGGCAATCCCGTGTCCCATCCTCGACAATACCATAGAGGTATCTTTGGCTGACTCACCATGTGATAATTGCATTTTATCCGGTGTCAAATCATGGGCGTGTCCACCAAGCTGTGTCATTCCGGCTTCCATGGAATTGCGCGTTCTGGTGGACTGTTCAAAGAACATCATGAA
>JAGLUM010000301.1 GCA_023134755.1 Fidelibacterota bacterium
TTGCTGCTCAATATGCCCGGAAAAACAACATCCCCTATTTTGGTATCTGTCTGGGACTACAAATCGCTATTATTGAATATGCCCGGAATGTGCTGGGCTTGGCTGATGCAAACAGCAGCGAATTTCAAAAACATCCGGTAGATCCGGTAATTGATATTATGGAAGAACAAAAAAAGGTAACCTGCTTGGGCGGAACTATGCGATTGGGGGCGTTTGAATGTGAATTAACACCCGGAAGTATTGCGGCAAAAGCCTACAAAGAAACCACTATTTCTGAACGCCATCGCCACCGTTATGAACTGAATAACCATTACCGTGAGGCACTGCAGAAAGCAGGTTTAAATATTGTTGGCATCAATAAAAAACATGATTTGGTCGAATGTATTGAACTCCCGGATCATCCATGGTTTATTGGTGTACAGTTTCATCCCGAATTAAAATCCCGGATAGGAAAAGCCCATCCGCTTTTTCGTGAATTTGTTGCAGCGACCCTCCGCGTAAAAGGAATAAAATGAACTCCATATCTCCCGCATTGAAAAAAAGACTTAAAGATATTCGCCTAATTATCACTGATGTTGACGGTGTTTTAACGGATGGTTCCTTTTATATTGGCAAAGATACGGAAATCAAGCGTTTTCATTCCAAAGATGGACTCGCAATTGTCTTGCTGCAGCTGCTGGAAATTCCAATCGCTATTATTTCCGGACGCTACTCAGAAGCAACCCTTGCCAGGACTCGCGCACTGCGAATTCCGGACGACCTTGTATTTCAAAATAATCATATAAAAATCAGTTCGTACAAGATTTTGAAGACACGCTTACAAATTAAAGATCATGAAATTGCCTACATTGGGGATGATTTCATTGATGAACCGGTTCTGCGGCAATGCGGTGTATCTTTTGCTCCGGCAAACGCCATTTCCGAAATTAAAGCTATTGTGGATTATGTAACAGATGCGCCCGGTGGATCCGGCGCCCTACGGGAAATGGTGGACATGATTCTACATGCCCAAAACCGCATGAATGAAGCATTAAAAAAACTACAGGGAATGTATTAATGTCATGAAATATACAGCATACATCTTTTGTGCTGTCCTGCTTTTATCATCATGTACAAAAACGGGTGATTACGGAGCATATACCGACAGCCGCGTCCCGGATCAGGAAATCTGGAATACGGTTGTTACAGTAACGCGTTCCGGAAAAATTACTACGAAAATTTATGCTTCACACTTGATTAAATACCCAAACACTAAAGATATGTATATCCGCGACGGCATGCGGATTGATTTTTATAAAGATGGAAAACACACCTCATATTTAACGGCGGACAGCGGGGTGGTAAACGATAAAAAAGAAAATATTATTGCTATTGGAAAT
>JAGLUM010000302.1 GCA_023134755.1 Fidelibacterota bacterium
CATCACGCCATACTTTGATGAAATACATACTGGACTTTTTTGAAAACAATAATGATATTTATGAAACTTTTTCAAAAGACGGCCGGAAAAAAAGCTCGGTTCGTAACTAAGAAAATGGGAA
Organism: Fidelibacterota bacterium; assembly: GCA_023134755.1. GTDB lineage: Bacteria > Fidelibacterota > Fidelibacteria > Fidelibacterales > Fidelibacteraceae > M50B103. Next base: position 122 of record JAGLUM010000302.1, read on the forward strand.
CATGCAATATTGAAAAATAATTAGTGAGTTGTATGTACCGGAAAGAAAAATATAAAAATCTGAAACGATATATAAGTATAACCCTGCTAAGCATAGCTGTATTGGCCGCAAAAGATCCCGGAATAAATGCATTTTACAAAGGCGATTTTGAGAAAGCACATTACTATTATCAGGAACGCCTTAAAAAAGATACAGATAATGAGAAAATTATCTACAATCAGGGTACTTCCGCGCTTGCAATGGAAAAATATGATGAGGCAAAATCATTGCTGATGCAAAGTCTCGCAAGCGATAACGAAAAACAGCGCGCAAAGGCACATTATAATTTGGGAAAGCTGACACTTCAGCAACAAGAAATAGATGAAGCAATTGTCCATTTTAAAAAAAGCATGCTCTATGATCCGGACGACGTGAACAGCAAAATAATGTATGAACAGCTTAGACAGATGCAGCAGCAACAGGAACAACAAAAACAGGATCAGCAACAAGGATCAGACCAACAGAAACAAGACGATCAACAGCAATCGGATCAGCAACAAGATCAGGAACGGGATCAGAAGCAAGACAATGAAAATCAAGATGGTCAGCAACAGGATAATGAAAGCCGGGATGAACAACAGCAGAATAAATCTATGGATTCACAATTGAAGGAAGAGGACTTAACACCGCAGGAATTATCCAAAGAGCAGGCAAAAAACATACTGAATGCGATGAAAGAAGACGAAAAAGAGTCGATGAAGAAATTGATCTTAAGCAAAGCCAGAAAAAAAGGAATAAAACGGAGTAAAGAGTGGTAATACGTCGTCGGTATTTTACATCTATTTTTATTTTCTGTCTGATGATATCCGGCTTATGGGCGCAACGGGTTACTCTTACTGCCAGTAAAACGACCTTTTCCATTCAAGAACAAATTCAGCTTGTATTTACCTTTGAGAATATTAAGAATTCACCCAGGAGTGTCGATTTAAATCTACATAACAACTTTACGGTAATTGGCGGGCCTTATAGTTCTTCCAATTATTCCTGGGTAAACGGAAAGGCAACATCAAGCAATAAGATCATTTATGATGTTATTGCAAAAAAAACCGGTAAGATAAAAATTCCTGCTTATGAATTTTCCATTAAAAACCATGTATATAAAACCAGCCCTTTATTTATTACTGTCAGAAAAACCGCAGATCCCGGATCATTGACAGAAGGACAGGAAATGCCAAGTATATATATGGAAACTATTCTACCGAAAGACAGGGTATACCAAGGTGAGACCTTCACACTATATTACCACTTATATACCGCAGAACAGGTTGTCAATTATACTACAAACCCTATATCTACGATGGACGGCTTTATTGTTGATCGTTTTTCACTGCATGATTCGCCCTCTTCAAGTAAAAAAGTTATTAATGGCCGTGAATACCTGATTGCCGGCATCGCTTCGCTGACCCTGACACCGACAGAAAGTGGGGAATTCATACTTCCGGCAAAACCATTCCGTATTTCTGTTAAACGTTCAGGGCAGTATCGTTCAAAATGGGAGGATCCATTTTTTGGGAATACATCTAAGAATATTAATATTGTTGCACCTGCTGATACTCTGACGGTGCTTCAGCTTCCAAGCGGTGCAGGAGCGGCATTTACCGGAGCAATTGGTGATTTTACGATGCATGTCTCCATGGACAGTACTTTGATACAGGAAAATCAAGCTGCGACATTGCGGGTGAATTTGATCGGTCATGGAAATATGGATCACTTTACCTTTCCGGAGCAGACATTCTCGGATGATTTTGAGCTTTTTGAACCCAAGGTGAAAAATGCTTATAGATTGAGTGATCAAGATTATAAAGGACAGCGTACTTGGGAATACGTACTCATTCCGGGGAAACCCGGGACATATCAATTCAACGATATGGTATTTACATACTTCTCCTTATCTCAAGAGAGCTATAAAACCCTTCGGATGCCGTTGAAAGAAATACGCGTAATATCATACAATGAATTGGAAGGGGATTATATTTCCGGCCTGTCCCCTGATGAGGTGCGTTTGCTCTCGCAGGATATCCGCTTTATTCAAATGGGGGAAAAACACCAGGTACATTTAGACTATAATACCGTTAGAGACTCCAGAAACTGGGTATGGTATTATCTTGCACTTGCTATGACAGCTTTTGTTGTTGTTGCAGAGGTCTTGCTTGCATTCCGGAATAAAAACAGAAATATAATTCGTTACAAAAATGCATTGAAAACTGCTATAATGCAATTTCGAAAAATTCACACAGATCAATCAGCAGAAGAAATTCTCACCCAAATCGAGACGGGATTTCAAACCTATTTAAGCGATAAGCGAATTGCACCGGACCGGTACCCGGAAATCAACGATATTCTAAAAACTATTGAAACCTACAAATATGCTCCCAGTAACCTGTCACATGCTGTGTTAGACAGTCTGAAAAACAAAGCATTAACAATTATTGAGGAAATTGAAAAAGCATGAAACGACTAATGATCATATGCGTATTATTACCTTTGTTTGCTTTTTCAAGCAATATAATTAATGAAAGAGAGCAGCATTTTAAACAGGGAATATCGGCTTATGCAAATGAAAATTACGCATTGGCAATAGAACTGTTTCATCAGCTTGAAGCAGAGCAACTTGTCAGTTGGGAACTGTATTATAATTTAGGGAACTGCTATTACCGTCAAGCTGAATTGGGGCGCGCTATCCAATACTGGGAAAAAGCCAAAATATTGGCGCCTATTCATTCGGATATTGAATATAATTTGTCAATTGCCAGAGAACGCCTGATAGATAAGGTTGTATTGCCGGATACTTTCCCCTTGTTTACGTGGTATAATACCATGCAAAGATATCTTCCACTTAATATTACCATCCGAATTATCGGTATCTTCTTAATGCTGTTTGTGCTTATTCTGGGAGGCTACCGTTTATACGCACGAAAAACCGAAAGATCATATAAGGGGATTTGTATTACACTTGGCAGTCTGTTTCTGTCAGTTATCCTTTTGCTGACAATTGTTACCATTGATACCGCCCAAAAGCGCAGTCACGAGAAACGTGCTGTTATTTTAGAGGAATCGGTTATTTTATCTGAACCGGCTGATGATGCAACTGTACTCTTTATTTTGCATGAAGGCTCTACAATATTGATAAACAAAGATATTGAAAATGAATGGGCAAATATCAGCTATTTTGATGACAAGATCGGTTGGATACGAATGAAATACTTAGGTAAAATAGAATCATGAATAAAACCATTTTTATTATATTAACGGTGTTTACGATTGTAGGTCTGTATGGACAAATACAGCAGCAGGAATTTCTGGATCCCGGGAAAGTGCGGAAAGAATACCGTCTGAAAGACTTCAAAACGATATTGTTTTCAGATGAAGAAGTTTTTGAAAAAAATCTCGCACTGCAGGATAGGAAATATATTGAAACCTCCGGATACCGTATCCAGTTAATATCTACGCAGGACTTGCACGAAGCGATAAAAATGAAGGCACTTGCAGATTCCCTGTATAATATGCCGGTGTATGTGGACTTTGAGCCGCCTAATTACAAGGTACGTATTGGGAATTATCCCACAAACGAAGAAGCCCTTAGTATGCAGAAGATAATGAAAAAACGGGGTTTTAAATACGCCTGGGTTGTCCCGGGTAAAATTGTTGTTCCAAAATGAAAACATATGTTAAAATAGGATTTCTTATACTCATCGCGATATCGGCAGTGGCATCTTCTCTGGATGCTGATTTTACCAAGGAATTTAATTTGTTCTATAACTACCGGTTCGATGAAGCTGAGAGTTATTTTCTGGATATGATAGATACAGCTGAAGACCCCTTTCCCTATTATGCTTTTCTGTCGTATGTAAAAATTCGTTCTCAACTTGCAAATGCAGAATATGAAAATGCCCATAAAAATACAAATAAGGTAATTGAAGAATACCGGCCGATATTCGAGAATTATTTGCAACAGCATCCGGAAGATGTGGCTGTACAGTTTTATTACACTATATTGCTGGCAGGGAAAATGCGCATTTATCTGAACAAGATGGAATACCTTTTGATCGTAAAGGAATCCCCAAAGATATTAGCGAATAAATTTACAATTGACCGCTACAGTAAAGCTCCTTTTGCAGATATGGATTTTGGGACCGGTTCCTTTGATTATTATCTCTCCGTTGTCGGCCGCAACATCGGTCTGGGTAATCTGATGATCAATCAACAATCTGACGGAATAAAGGATCTCTGGAATGCATACCATCATGCGCGGTTCACCAAGTGGGAAGCCGCAATTGCGCTGATGTATATTTATCTTTATGATAAGCTGGATTATGAAACCTGCCACGATTTATGTGTGGAGTTTCTTAAGCAATACCCCGACAATCTTGAGGTATTGGCTATTGCGACTGAATGTGCTTATTATCAGAATAATTGGATGATAGGAGATGCATATCTACGACGTATCAACCGCTTGTTGAATGATGGTATTTTACATAATGACGCCGGATGGCGCGCCCGGGCCTGCTACCTTAAAGGTGTTAAAGCAATGGTAAAAGAAAAGCATGTAACCGCCCTGGATTATTTTAACAAGGTGTATGAAATGAATAACATAGAATATTCCTGGTATCAGAGTATAGTGCTAAAATATACAGGCGACGTTTATCTTAAAATGGGGCTGGTCATGACCGCAAAGCTTTATTATCAGGAAACTGCAAATACCATGGAATTAATTCCGCATGTGCGTGAAGCAAGAAATATCCTAAAAACATTAAAATAAATTATCTACCAAGAATGAGGTCTAATAATAAAATATGGGGGGTATTTTGTTAAAAATGGTCCATTATTTTGGTTTTTTATCCATTCCACTAAGAAGCAAAATTTGCATGACCTCCCCAACCCCTCCAGAGGAGGGGCTCTAGGAGCCTCCCCGTCAGCTGACGGGAGGTTTGGAGGGGTCTCTTGCTTCGTCAAACAAGTAATAAAATCGAGGCATTTTAAGGCGGAGATGAAAAAAGGAAATAAAACAATTTCCCCTCCTTGTCAAGGAGGGGAGAAAGGGGAGGTCAAATTACATGCATGATATTTACACGTTGATAAGAACCACCCCCTGCCCCCTCCTAAATTAGGAGGGGAGAAAAGAGGAAAACACAAAAGTTTATCTGGAGGTTGAAAACCCCATTTCTTTTTGAATTCTTCATCCCCGCTCCGAAGCCTCGGGGCGGGGCTATTCACTGAATTGCCACAGCCTGTCCCGCCCCGAAGCTTCGGGGTCGGGAAGTTTTAAGCCGTGGATCATAAGTTTTCTTATTTTTTCAACCCCTTAACTTCTCGATTTCTTCAACCTTTCAACTAAATAGCTTCCTTTTTTAGCATTAAGGCAAGAATGACTAAAATATATGCCATTTTGTCAGATTATGGTTGATAATCGTTTTTATTTTGAATATTTTTAGTTCATGAGACATATTGAACAAAAATACGGAATTATTGGTGCTTCCGAAGAAATAAAGCAGGTTATTCGCATTATTGAACAGGTTGCTCCATCAAATATTAGCATTTTAATTTACGGCGAAAGCGGTGTGGGTAAAGAACTGGTCGCCAAGGCGCTGCACGATTTATCCCTGCGCAAACATGGTCCTTATTTGATCGTGAATTGCGGGGCTATTCCATCCGGAACCATTGAATCAGAGTTCTTTGGACACAAAAGAGGATCTTATACTGGCGCTGTGGAAGATCGTAAGGGCTTTTTTGAAACCGCGGATAAAGGTACTATTGTATTAGATGAGATTGGAGAATTACCTCTGGAAATGCAGGTAAAGCTATTGCGGACACTGGAACAGGGTGACATAACCCGTGTAGGTGAAAGTACCAGCCGCAAGGTCAATGTCAGGGTTATTGGTGCGACAAACCGCGAACTTCCCGGGGAAGTACAAGCCGGTCGCTTCCGTCAGGATCTTTATTTCCGTCTTAAAACTATTATGATCCGCATTCCGCCGCTACGGGAACACAAAAATGATATTCCTATGTTGGCAGAATATTTTATGATGCAATATGCCGATGAGCATAATGTGGCATATAAACCCATTACACCTCAGGCTATGAATCTTTTAATGGAGGCATCCTGGGAAGGAAATGTTCGGGAACTCAAGAATTTTGTCCAGTCGGTATTTGTCTTGGAAAACGGCAAGATGATCAGTGCGGAAATTGTTTCTCAGCATCTTGGCAGCAGCGAGGAAAAATATTATTATGATACACGCTTTCCGGTTAGAGTAAATAAAGAAACGGATCAGGTGGAACGTGAACTTATCCTGCGCCAGTTATTTCTCATCCGACAGGATGTAGAAGAAATTAAACAAAAATTAGCTCCTATTAATATAAACGATGAAGTAACGCTAAATAAAATGAAAGATATTTCGCGCTATATCAAACAATCGGATATGGATGACATTAATATTGATCTGCAGCAGGATGACCGGACTATGCAAGAAATTGAAAGGGATACTATTTTAAAAACCATGGAAAAATACTATGGTTCCAAACGGAAAACTGCCCAGGCGCTGGGTATGAGTGAACGCACATTATATCGAAAAATCAAAGAGTACAATTTACAGGATTAGAACATGTTTTTGTTAGAACTTCTTGGAATATATGTACTTGCTTATTGTATTGGAAGCATCCCGTTCTCACAGATTATTACAACGTTGGTTAAACCCGGTACAAATTTGCGTGAGGTAGGGAGCGCAAATTCCGGAGCAACAAATGTGTTTATAACGGTGGGGCCTGTTCCGGGGATCATTGCACTTTTACTTGACATGAGCAAGGGTCTTGTTGCCCTATTTATTGTTAAATCTATTATGCAGTGGAGCTTTAATGCAGACCTTTGGTGGCTGCTAAGCGTTACACTGTTTGTCGTTTTAGGACATGATTATTCTCCTTTCCTTGGGTTTAAGGGAGGTAAGGGATTTGCCATACTTGAATCCTATTTGATATTTTTCGGACCCGTATGGGTCATAATGGTTCATCTACCTCAGGCAATCGTTCTCTTTCAAAAAAACATGCAACGAGGAATTGCAGTCGCCAATATTATGGTTTTGCTTATGTTTCCTATTATGGGGTGCCTTTGGTTTGTTGAAAATCATATGGAAGCTAATTGGCTGACATGGGATTTTACCCATATACTGGGAGAACCTATACAACAAACCTTGCCGCTGACTGTTTTTTCATTTATATGGATGGTTATATATTTTGTACAGCGGGTACTCGATAATCCAGGTGTAAAAGATGATATAAATAAAGGGATTTCTGCATGGAGAGCCATTATGCTGCGAGGTGTATTTGAGGTATTCCCTCTGGAATCGGATTACCGGCATCCAGGTGAGATCATGCCAATGGGAGAAGATGTACTTGTACCCAAAAAAGGGTAAATATGGAATGTAAAAAAGAAGAAAATCTCATGTCGTGTAACTGCACATATCCCTGTTCACATAAAGGAATATGCTGTGAATGTGTCGCTTATCATCGGCAACAGCGTGAACTGCCCGCGTGTTTTTTTTCAACTGAAACAGAGCAAA
>JAGLUM010000303.1 GCA_023134755.1 Fidelibacterota bacterium
ATCAAACTGTCTTCCTCGGGAACTATTTTATGGAACAGGGTATTGACACCCTGATATATGGAGAAAACATGATATATTTTATTGCAACGGTTATTGTTTTAAGCATTTTGGTCTTCGTTCATGAACTGGGACATTTTTTAGCGGCAAAGTCAGTCGGTATTCGCGTAGAAACTTTTTCCATCGGCTTTCCACCCACGATATTTAAACGTAAAAAAGGGGACACGGAATATGCCATAGGTGCCATTCCCTTTGGCGGCTATGTTCGTATGTCTGGTATGGTTGATGAAAGTTTCGATACCTCTCTTGAGGGCCGGCCTCCACAACCCTGGGAATACCGTTCTAAACCTGTCTGGCAGAAAATTTTTGTTACCATTGCAGGAATTCTCATGAATCTAATTTTGGCCATTACGATCTTTTCGCTGATGAGCGGCATTCAGGGCATCGCGGTATTCAGTCCTGAACCTGTTTTAGATACGATCTATGAAAATACTCCTGCTGATAAAGCCGGACTGCAATCCGGTGACCGGATCGTCAGCATTGACGGCAACAGTATTTCCACTTGGGACGAGATGGCGAAACATATCCGCTCAGCCGGTGACCGGGAAATCGTCATTACATATTTAAGAGATTGGCAGGAACAGGAAATTTCACTTGCTCCGATATTGCAAAAAACCATACAGGACGGTAATCTTGTACAGGTCGGCGTGATAGGCGTCTCTCCTAGTGTCACCATGGAGAAGTCCGGGTTCTTCGGTGCTATCGGACAGGGATTTAAAACTACAGGGTATTGGTTGAATATGACCTTTGTTTCCCTGAAATTACTGATAACCGGGCAAGAGAGTTTTAAAAATGTCGGCGGAGTTATCTTTATCGGTCAGTTGGCCGGAGAATCGGCGAAAGCCGGTATCTTGCCTTTCATGGGACTTATTGGTATTTTAAGCGTAAACCTGGCACTATTGAATATTTTACCCATCCCCGGACTCGACGGAGGACACATTATTATCGCAATTGCAGAGGGCGTCATGCGCCGGGAAATAAAAATAAAAACCAAAATGATCATTCAACAAATCGGTATGTTTTTACTTTTCGGATTGTTAATTCTTGCCATTATCAATGACGTGGCCCGGCTTTTTCACTAATAAATAGTTGCACCGATTTTCCCGCATATTTTCAAGAATCCGAATAACAGTATCTTTTTATAAATTATTGTGCCTTTACTTGATTTGTAAATCATTGGATGAACAATATTTTTATGAATTATTATTTTTCATTCATTGATTTTACATGATACTTCTTCGCTATGTTTTGTGCATTATTTATGCTTGTAAAGTTCTCTTATAATTAGGTTTTATGTGCATTTTCTCTTTTTTGTTTTTATTATTCTTTGTACATTGCGTCCAGCAATAAATTGTTAAATTGGATGAAAATGTGTGTTGCAACACGTACTGTTTTAAGGAGAAAACATGGCAACCATTAATCGTGTATTGATTCAGGCAGATGACTGCAAGGGCTGTGGCTTTTGCGTTGAAGCCTGTCCGGTAAATGTACTTGATTTTGCGGATAATCTAAATGTTATGGGATATCGTCCTGCTCATTACAAGGGCGAGGGATGTACCGGATGCGGTACTTGTTTTTATACTTGCCCTGAAACGAGTGCTATTACGGTCATTCGCAATGTTGATGGCCTCGAAACAGGCCATTGTTCTCACTGTAATAAAACCGTAAAGCAAATCCCTGATTATCGTGACAGTGATAAAAAGATTTGTATTGAGTGTTTGAATCCCTGTTAACCATTAAGAAATAAGAGGTCTATATGTCAAAGGTTCTCATTAAAGGCAATGAGGCGGTAGTCCGCGGTGCTTTATTAGCGGGATGTAAAAATTTCTTCGGGTATCCCATTACCCCGGCTAGTGAAATAGCCGAAACTGCCGCATATTACTTTCCATTACTGGGCGGTACTTTTTTACAGGCTGAGAGTGAAATTGGTGCTATTAATATGATCTACGGTGCTGCCAGCTTTAATACGCGCTGTATGACCGCCAGCTCAAGTCCTGGATTCAGCTTAAAACAGGAAGGTATTTCCTATATAGCGGGTGCGGAACTTCCTTGTGTGATCATTGATATTATGCGTGGCGGACCGGGTCTTGGAAATATCGCCCCGGAACAAGCGGATTATAATCAGGTTGTCAAGGGCGGCGGTCATGGAAATTATAACCTGATCGCTCTGGCTCCCAATAGCGCACAGGAAATGTGTGATTTAACGATGCTGGCATTTGACCTGTCAGACAAATACCGCAATCCGGCAGTGGTTCTTGCGGATGGCATTATCGGTCAAATGATGGAGCCGGTTGAATTCCCTAAGCCGGTTGAAACAATACCGGACCGTCCCTGGGCTGTAAGGGGAACTGTGGATTCACACAACCTTATTTGCTCTATAGAATTGTTACCTGACAAACTGGAAGCTCATAATGAGGCATTGCAGGCAAAATATGCTAAAATAAAAGAGCATGAAATCCGTTATGAGGCAACCTATTGCGATGATGCTGAACATATTCTTATCGGCTATGGAATTGTCAGCCGCATTCTTCATACCGTAGTTGATGTTCTGCGCGCGGAAGGTATTAAAGCCGGTTTATTTCGTCCTATTACCTTATTTCCTTTCCCAACACCGCAGTTTGAGGCCTTTGCAAACGACAAGAATGTAAAATCATTCTTTGTGTCTGAGTTAAGTGCCGGCCAGATGGTGGATGATGTTCGTCTCGCTGTTAACGGAAAAAAACCGGTTAACCTGCATACACGGATGGGTGGAAATATTCCCACAGTAAAGGAACTCGTTGATAAATTCAAAGCAACTATATAGAGGCATAGCATGAAAACAACTATTTTACAAAAACCCGCAAGCTTTTATGATGAATTTGTGCTTAAAGGCGGAAGCCAGTTAAAAAGTACCCACTATTGCCCGGGCTGCGGACATGGAATTTTACATAAACTTATTGCAGAAGCCATCAGCGATTTCAATATTCAGGACAGAACTGTATTGATCTCTCCGGTTGGCTGCTCTGTGTTTGCTTATTATTATTTTGACGTGGGCAATATCCAAGCCGCACACGGACGTGCCCCTGCTGTTGCTACAGGTTATAAACGCGCCAATCCTGATTCCATTATGATTTCTTATCAAGGTGATGGAGATTTGGCAGCGATCGGTACCAACGAAATTCTGCATGCCGCCAACCGCGGTGAACAGATGACGGTCTTTTTCGTGAATAATGCCATTTACGGAATGACCGGTGGACAAATGGCACCAACCACCCTGATCGGACAAAAAAGCACCACTACTCCCCGTGGGCGAACTCTGCAGAATGAAGGTTATCCCATGAAAATGGCTGAAATTATTGCCATTCTGGAGGCACCGGTGTATGTCGAACGGGTAATGCTTACCGACGCAAAAAATATTGCACGCACACGAAAAGCTGTGCGTAAAGCACTGAAAATTCAAATAGATAAAAAAGGATTTTCTTTTGTAGAGGTCCTGTCTGCTTGTCCTACCGGTTGGAAAATGACCCCGGTCAATTCTAAAAAATGGATGACTGATGTCTTATCGAAACATTTTGAACTGGGAGTTAAAAAGGATATATCTGAAGACCGGGAACCGGTTATTGTCATGCATCCGGAACCGCATTTTAAAGAATACCATGAATTACTGGATATTAAAAGTCTGGCCGATAAAATTACGGATGTTAAACTGCCGGCTCTTAAACCAATATTAGATGAAGTAAAGATCGCCGGTTTTGGCGGCCAGGGTGTACTCAGTATGGGTTACGCACTGGCAAATATTGCTATGGGACATAATTATCAGGTCAGCTGGCTTCCGAGTTACGGACCCGAAATGCGCGGGGGCACGGCCAATTGCAGTGTGAAAGTATCTGACCAGCGAATTGGTTCGCCCATCATAGATAATCCGACCGTTCTCGTTGCAATGAATAAACCCTCACTGATACGTTTTGAAGAAGACGTTCAGCCGGGCGGTATTATTTTATATGATAGTGGTTTGATCGATACCCCACCCACCCGTAAGGATGTGACGGTCATCGGGATCCAAGCCACAGAAGAAGCCGACAAGTTAGGATCCAGAAAAATAGCAAATATGATAATGCTGGGAGCTTATGCCAAGTCAAGCGGATATCTTTTAGAAAATTATATTCTCCAGGCCCTGCCGTTAATTATTAAAAATAAAGCATTTCATGAGATGAATGATAAAGCGTTCAAGCTGGGAATGCGTTTGGCAAAGTAATTGTTTTGCACTGTCTTTGCGCTCTGCTTTCCCGGTGGAAGGCGGGGCGTTTTTTTACATGAATATTTTATCTCTTATTTTCATATAATATTTATTCATTATTATTCAACAAGTATTAATCCTTGTAAAATAAAAATATTTATACCATATCTCAGAGGTAATAATGTTTTAATCTACTGATAATGAACGTGAACGAAAAACTGGTAAATAGATGTTTTGTTTTTTGCTCTGAATACATATTGTATTGAAAGGAGTTCCCTGATGAAAAAATGTATCGTATTTTCAATTTTTATGATCCTGATCATAGCACTGACAGGATGCTTTAATTTACCTGATGAAGAAAATTTTATTCTTGCTCTCAATAATAATGGTGCTGATGGCGATGAACTTCCCGAAGAACTTTATTATAATGAAAATACTGTTATTAATCTGCCGGGCGTTGGAAGCTTAATTCGCATGGGTTTTTCCTTTAACGGCTGGAACACTGAAGCGGACGGCTCGGGTAATGCCTATACTACAGGTGCATCATTTATTATGCCGGGTGAAAATGTTACTTTATATGCACAATGGACTTTTAATCCATCATCCATCAATTATCGAGATATGGTCTCGGTCATTGGTGGTACATATACCCATACCGATACCCAAAATTATGAAACGAACAGCTACACTCACACAATCTCGGGTTACAACATTGGAAAATATGAGGTGACCTACGAATTATGGTATGTTGTTTATCGGTGGGCACTTGAGAACGGATATCAATTTGCCAGTGCCGGTGAGGAAGGGCGTCCTGGAATTGCCGGTGTTATTCCTTCGACAGATAAATATGAACCGGTAGTAAGTATTAACTGGCGTAGTGCGATCGTCTGGTGTAATGCCTATAGTGAATTAGCCGGCTATGCACCGGTCTATCTGGATTCAGATGAAGAAATCATTCGAGATTCCCGCGGTACAAATGCGGATGATTGTGACAACGCCATTTGGGATATTACTGTGAACGGATATCGTTTGCCTACGGAGGGTGAGTGGCAATATGCCGCCAGTAACCGTGGATCAATACCGTACAATTTTGCCTCAGGTGCTACTGCAAGTTATTCCAATGCCACCGCAACGGATTTGGCCGCATGGTATAGGCCAAACGCGTATATTGTTGGTATGAGCAGTTCGGATTATGGCACCCATGCCGTGGGAACAAAAACTGTCAATTCTCTGGGGCTGTATGATATGAGTGGAAATACTTCGGAATGGTGCTGGGATTGGTTCGCAACATCTCCCACAACCGCGCAAGATGATTATGCGGGACCGGATACCGGTACCTCGCGCGTAAAACGGGGCGGCAGTTGGAGTAGCTATGGACAAAATATTATTATCGGGAGCCGGAGCGGACAAAATCCGAATACGGAGAGCGGGGGATTACGCCTTACACGAACCCCATAATTCCGGTACTTTATTCATCATATAAAAATATAAAGCCTCCCGTTTGGGAGGCTTTTAGTATGTGTTAAATTTTTATTTATATCTTAAACAGCATTTCTGCATAGGTCGGCATGGGCCAGAGTTCTGCATCACAAATTTCTTCTAATGCGTCGCCGGCTTCACGAAGTAATTCCATATTTACGGTAATAATATCGCCAACATATTTTGAACGCTTTTCTTCGTTCAGTGATTTAAGTTTATTAATATCCGTTTTCAGTATATCCAAACGTTCAATAAATAATTTCAATTTATTGTTAATATCATTCAATATGCTGACCTGAAGACTTTTATTAACACCTGCCACCTGCAGATGAGCCGCATTTCCCGATACAATAGATTGATATTTTAATACCGCCGGCAATATTTGGCGTTCAGCCATGACAATCATGGTCCTTGCTTCAATGCGGTTTTTCATGACATAGTTTTCCAGGAAGATCAGCATTCGCGCTTGCAGCTCTTTTTGATTTAATACCTTTTGCCGTTCAAACAGAGCTACATTTTTTTCGGAACAAAACTCGGGGTAGACATCCACACTTTTATTAAAATAGGGCAAGCCGCGTGTTTTTGCTTCTGCATACCATTTTCCTGAATATCCGTCACCATTGAAGACGATCCGTTTGTGTTTGCTGTATACATCTTTGATCAATACTTCAATATTATTATCTTTTTCTAATCTGTCTGCAAATTCAGCTAGCTGGTCCGCAATGATCGTATTGAGGATCATGTTCGGACGCGCAAGAGAACCCTGTGAGGAAACCATGCGAAATTCGAATTTGTTCAAGGTGAAAGCAAAGGGTGATGTACGATTACGATCCATATCATCCTTGGAAATATCCGGAAGGGTTGATACGCCCACTTTAAAGATCTCATTGACTTTTTTATCAATTTTTTTACCTGTCTCGATATTTTCAAAGATTTCGGTAAGGGTTTTCCCAAGATAGATAGAAATAATGGATGGTGGTGCCTCATTCCCGCCAAGCCGGTGATCATTCCCGGGTGTGGACGCTGCCAGACGCAGCAAATCAGCGTGCTTATCCACCGCTTTAATAACTGCGGCAACGAATAACAAGAATCTTTTATTTTCTTCCCGGGTTTTTCCGGGTGATAAAAGCTGGATACCATCGTCGGTATCTATGGACCAGTTATTGTGTTTCCCGGAACCATTAATGCGGGCAAAGGGTTTTTCGTGCAGAAGGCAAACCAGTTTATGCCGACGGGCAACACGTTTCATAATTTCCATGACCAAATGATTTTGATCAATAATAATATTACATTCCCCGTACACAACCGCTAATTCATATTGATTTGGCGCCACTTCATTGTGTTTGGTTTTTGCTGAAATACCCAGTTTCCAAAGTTCCATATCCAGATCATTCATAAACAGAGAAATACGTTCTTTTATACTTCCAAAATAATGATCATCCAGTTCGTGTCCTTTGGGAGCGGCCGCGCCAAATAAGGTGCGTCCGGTCATCTGCAAATCAAGCCGTTTATTATAATAGGCTTCATCTACCAGAAAATATTCCTGTTCGGGACCAACGCGGGGAATAGCATATTTTGATGTTGAATTACCTAAAAGCCGCAAAATACGAATCACCTGTTTTGATAATGCTTCAATCGATCGCAGTACAGGTGTTTTTTTATCCAGGGCTTCTCCGGTGTATGAATAAAATGCGGTTGGAATATAGAGGGTTTTTCCCGCGTCATCATCTTTAATAAATACCGGCGATGTAACATCCCAGACGGTATATCCCCGAGCCTCAAACGTTGCCCGTAATCCGCCATTCGGAAAGGACGAAGCATCCGGTTCTCCCTGAACCAGCTCCTTGCCGGAAAATTCCATAATAATGCTTCCGTCACCACTTGGAGAAATAAATGATTCATGTTTTTCAGCTGTAATACCGGTAAGCGGTTGAAACCAGTGTGTATAGTGGGTCGCACCTTTTTCGATGGCCCAATCCTTAATAGCATTAGCAATGATCTCAGCAATATTTACATCCAAGGGCTGATGTCCTTTAATGATCCGCCTTAATTGTTCATACACATTCTTAGGCAAACGCTGCTGCATCACAGCATCACTAAATACACTCATTCCAAAAATGTTGATAATATCATATTCTGTGTTTTTCATCAAGAGATTTCCTCAATTACTGCTCAAAAATCTTTGCTAAAATATAACGCATATTCAAAAATAACAACTATTATTTTATATTAATGCGTTTTTATTTGTTATATTATCGTATTGGTGAATATTTATCGAATAATCACAATTATTATTGCGATATTTCTATTATTTATTCACTTTTATGCCGATATAGTTCTCGATCCGTTTAGAAATTCGCAGAGCGATCCATCTGCCGAGGAATCCGCCAATGAGCAAACCGATACATCCGCAGGCAAACTGCAACAGTTCAGAAGGGATACGGGTTTCAGGGAGGAATTGACCCAAAAGGGCGCCCGTGACAAAAAATAGCAGTGGTATTCCATAAGCGACAAGGGATGTTTTGATTAAAATATTTTTACTTTCTTCAATCTGAACATGGTCACCAATGTGGATGTCAGGTCGGTCTGCCAAGATCATATTTGCATCCTCACAACTGCTTTTACTGCAAAACACGCGTGCAGCGCAGGCTTCACAAGCCGTTTGATCCTGCTCAATGCGGATGCTCATTTTACCGTCTTTTTTATCTATGACAAGACCGGACGTGGACATGAAAAATTCCTTTTTGAGTTATAAGTTATAACTTCTTAAGCCGCTTCCTCTTTCACTACTTTCTTTTTCTTTAAATGTTCAATAGCCTCATTCGGACATACCGTTGCGCAAAGTCCGCAATGTTTACATTTTTTATAATCAATGACCGCAAGATTATCAATAACGTGGATCGCGTCAAAGGGGCATTTCTTTTCGCAGAGCCCGCAGGCGATACAGGAACGGGTACATATCTTCATGGCGTAGCGGCCAATATCTAGATTTTTACATAAAACACGGTCTTTATAACTGATAGGATGCATTTCCATGACATCCCGCGGACAAACATCAACACATTTTCCGCAGCCAACGCATTTATCGTTATCAACAACCGGCAGGTGGTTATCTGATATAACAATTGCGTCAAAGGGACAAGCTGCAGCACAGTCTCCGAGTCCCATACAACCGTATTCACATAATTTTTTTCCGCCGGAAACCAGCGTTGCGGCAATACAAGATTGTGCACCCCGGTATTCACCCTGATAGGCGATTTCCTTAAGTCCTCCCTGACACATTACTCGCGCAACTTCCCGTTCACCGTGGGTTACTTCAATACCCATGATCTTTCCAACTTGTTCTGAAAAATCAGCACCTCCGACCGGACATCCGTCTACCGGGGCTGACCCTTTGACAACAGCTTCAGCGAATGCCGCACATCCGGGAAGACCGCATCCCCCGCAGTTTACACCGGGAATCACTTCCATTATTTGCGCTACACGGGGATCTTCTTCTACATGTAATTTTTTATTAGCAACAGCAAGTCCGACGGCAAAAACGAAACCGAGTCCACCCATGCTGCCGGCTGCGATAAGTATTGATTGTATGTCCATATTTCTCCTTGAGACTCCATCTAAAACACAGCAAGATAAACAAAACCCTTAGCTTATTTTTTATGGTTTGTGTTGCTTTGTGCCTTAGTAAGATTTTTCCTTATATTAACCCCGCGAAACCCATAAATGCCAATGCCAAACTGCCGGCAACGATCATTGTTATGGCTGCTCCCTGAAATGATTTTGGGATCGGTGCCAGTTCAAGCTCTTCACGTATTCCAGCCATGATCACCAGTGCCATTGTAAATCCTAACCCGGCACCCACACTATATATAAGGGTTTCACTAAAATTATACTCATTTAAAACAGCATTTAACGCCAATCCCAAAATCGCACAGTTCGTGGTGATCAGCGGCAGAAAAATTCCCAGTGCATCGTACAAGGGTTTGCTGACTTTCCGTATAAACATTTCTACTAACTGTACCAGGGAAGCGATCACTAAAATAAAAGCTACATATTCGAGAATTTGCAAATTAAAAGGCACTAATATCAAATGATAGATCAACCAAGTGACCATCGCAGCAATTACCATCACAAAAGTTACGGCAATTCCCATACTAAAGGCGGAATCAATTTTTTTGGAGACACCGACAAAGGGACAAATACCCAAAAACTGGCTAAGAATAAAGTTATTGATAAGTGCGGCGCTTAAAAAGATAACAATCAAATTCATGACTTTCTCCTTCTGTTAATCCAGTTTGCACCTGCGATCATACAACCCAGCGCTAAAAATGCACCCGGCGGTAATATCATCACTTGCCATGGTGAAAAGGAAGGCCACATAATTTCTATGCCAAACCAAGTACCGGATCCTGATATTTCACGAATTGAACTTAGTACAAGAAGGGTTAATGTAAATCCCACTCCCATGCCTAATGCGTCCAGCAATGAACGTCCAATATTGTTTTTAGACGCAAACGCTTCCTGACGGCCCAAAATAATACAGTTCACAATGATCAAGGGGATGAAGGGACCAAGACTCTTACTGATATCTGGTGTAAAAGCTGCCAGAAAACGATCCGCAATGGTCACAAAAGTTGCGATAATGACAATATAGCTTGCAATGCGCACTTGATTGGGTATCACTTTCCGGAACATAGACACCAAAAAACTGGAGGAAACCAACACAAACGTGGTTGCCAGTCCCATGGCCATGCCGTTCTCTGCCGATACTGTTACTGCCAGTACGGGACAGAGTCCAAGCAGCGACACGAGAACCGGATTCTCCTCCCAGAGTCCTTTTATAAATTCTTGAATAGCTGTTTTATTTTTCATTTTATCTCCAAAAAATGGATTTAATATCACGTTAAATACTAATTTGATTCCCAGGCTGCTTTGGCTTTTGCAATATGTTCATTTAAGATTACGACAACCGCCTTCGAGGAAATAGTGGCTCCTGTGATGGCCTGGATTTCAGTATTCTTTGTGGGTTTCACATTTTTTATATAAGTAATTTCCGGTTGTGTCTTCAGGTTCTTGAATTGGTCTGTAAACCATGCCGGATTTTCCTTGTTCGCGGGATCATACTCAATTTTAGTTCCCAATCCGGGCGTTTCCACCTGTTCCAGCATTTTCACACTGGTTATCTTGGTAAAGTCCGGTGTTATACCGACCATGAGTACCAATTTGCTCTGGAAACCACCGCCAAAAGCTTTAAAGGCAATGGCTATAATATCGTTTCCCTTGTATGCGACATAAAACTGATATTCGCCCTTTTCTATTTTTTCCACTCTATCATTTGGCGGAAGCACCTCATCTACAGCGGCATTTTTCACTTCCACTTTGTGTGCTTCGATACGCGGCTTGGTATAATTATCCAGAAGTGCTAAGATTCCCCCGGAAATCATTGTGATGAGTGTTAAAACAATAATTATTTTTGCGGTGTTTGACATCGCTTTATCCTTTATGCTTTTTTTCTTCCTGAATCTCGCCAAAATACGCGGGGCGGGTCCAGCGGTTAATTAACGGCACCAATCCGTTCATAAACAAAATCGAATACATGACTCCTTCGGGGAGGCCGCCCCAAATCCGGATCACGATCAGAATTACGCCCATCCCAATTCCGTAAATCCACGTTCCCAGGGACGTTACCGGAGATGTTACCATATCGGTTGCCATAAAAAATGCACCTAATATTAATCCTCCGGATAATACCATAAAAATCGGATTGGGATATAGGTCCGGGTTAATCAGCCATAGCGCTCCGCTTAAAAGAAAGACAGTTCCGATATAGCTGAGTGGAATGCGCCAATCGGCATATTTCAGAATGATCAGTATCAATCCGCCTAACAGCAATGCGATAGCTGAAGTTTCACCGATACAGCCACCGATATTTCCTAGCAGCAAAGGTTTAAGATGCGTTCCAATGCCTTCAAATTTCAATAAACCCAACGGAGTTGCGCCTGTAACGGTATCAACTGCCTTAGATGTTACTAAATCATAATATGCGCCTGAACCGGCAAATGCGGGCATTGTCCAGGTTGTAATTTTTACGGGAAAACTGGCCTGCAAAAATGCGCGTCCCAGTAAGGCCGGATTAAAAATATTAGCTCCAAGCCCGCCAAATACCTGTTTGCCAAATACGATGGCAATAGCTGCCCCTAAAGCCGTTCCCGCGATTGGAAAAGTAGGAGGAAGTGTTAACGCGATCAACAATCCTGTTAATATTGCACTGCCGTCATCAATAGTGACTCCTGTTTTCATGATTTTATTGCATGCAAATTCAGCAACCATAGCAGAAAAAATAGCGACTAGGATTGTTACCATTGCACGGGTACCAAATAACAGAAGTGAAATAACAACAGCCGGCATCAAAGCCAGAATAACTGTATACATGACACGCGGCACACTGTTTTTACCTTTTGCGTGCGGTGCTGGCGCAACAATAGTCATCCTGTCTGTTTTAAACAGACGTGCCCGTGGATCTCTTTTGGGTTTAGGCTTATCAGCTACAGGTTTTTTTATATCTTTTTCGGAAGTGGCTTCAACAACCGTTTCCTTTTTTTTGTCTTCCGAGACAGGCTTATTTTCTGTCATGTTGTCTCCTTTGCAGTTTTCGCTGCATGTTCCCGAAGTCGTAATTTCCCGATACGGATCCATTGTACCAGCGGAATATTTGCCGGACAAACAAACGCACAAGAGCCGCATTCAATACAACTCATAACTCCAAAATCATCGAGTTTTTCAACATATCCTTCCTG
>JAGLUM010000304.1 GCA_023134755.1 Fidelibacterota bacterium
AAGAAGTTGGACGCGACCACCATCACCACACCTTTTTTGAGATGCTGGGAAGCTGGAGTTTTGGGGATTATTATAAAAAAGAAGCTATTACCTGGGCCTGGACACTGTTTACGGAAATTTGGGGCATGGATCCTCAGCGCTTGTATGCCACGGTGTATACGGACGATGATGAGGCTTTTAAAATATGGAAAACTGTTCCCGGCATAAACCCGAAACACATTCTAAAATTTGATGAAAAAGATAATTTTTGGTCAATGGGCGATATCGGTCCCTGCGGACCTTGTTCGGAAATTCATTATTACAGTGGTGATAATATCGAAAACCAGGATCCCGGAAAGATCAATACCGAAGACCCGGAATACATAGAACTATGGAACCTGGTGTTTATGCAGTATAACCGGAATGCGGAAGGAAAACTGCAGCCATTAAAAAACAAACATATAGATACCGGTGCCGGGTTTGAACGCATTGTGGCAGTGCTGACCGGAAAGAAAAGCAATTATGACACAGATTTATTTAAACCTATTATAGAGCAAATAGAAACCTTGACCAACATTGCTTACAATAGCGGAGATGATGGTATTCCACATCGCGTCATTGCCGATCATATCCGAATGCTTGCCGTTGCTATTTCAGACGGAGCAATTCCTGGCAACGAAGGTCGCTCATATGTTCTTCGCCGAATTCTACGCCGGGCAGCACGTTTTGGACGAACACTGCACCTCAAAGATCCTTTTTTGTATCGCCTTATTCCCACGGTGGTTCACATCTTAGGTGATACATATCCCGAACTGGCCGCACAGCGGGAACATGTTCAACGTATTATCCGTGCTGAAGAGGAATCCTTTGGTAATACTCTTGATAAGGGGTTGGAACTTTTCGAGCAATTGGCAAAAAAGGCAAAAAAAATAGCGGAAAAAACGCTCAACAGCGAAGATGTTTTCCGCCTGTACGACACCTACGGATTCCCGGTAGATCTAACCCGCCTTTTAGCAGAAGAAAAACAGTTAGATATTAACGATAAAGAAATTAACGCGCTCATGGAAGAACAGCGCGAGCGCGCCCGGTCTGCCGGTAAATTTAAAATGAAAGCAGCAGATGAATTAGACTGGGTAATTTTACAAAAAGATGCGGTATCCGGTTTTGCCGGATATGATGTTTTTGAAGCACGCGCCAATTTGATCAAATATGCGTTTGATGGTGATTTTACATATTTAGTTTTTGATTCGACCCCCTTTTATGCTGAATCCGGAGGACAGATCGGAGACAAAGGAGGCATTAATTTTCATGTGGATAATATAAATACACCCACAGCTTATGATGTGATCGACACACAAAAATCAGGTGAAAATATTGCACACATAATCAAAGGAAATATTACAGAAAATATATTAAGAACGGATAAACAAGTTTCACTTTGGGTAAATAAAAGTATTCGCTTGGACACAGCCCGGAACCATTCTGCCACCCACTTATTGCACGCGGCTATACGGAAGGTACTGGGCGAACACACACATCAGGCAGGAAGCTATGTAGGTCAGGACAGACTTCGTTTTGATTTCACACACTTTGAAAAAGTTTCCCCCGATAAGCAGATGAAGATCCAGAATATTGTGAATGAAATAATTTTACAGAACATTCCTGTAAAAATCGAAGAAAAACAATATCTTGAAGCTGTCAGCGAAGGTGCCCAGGCTCTCTTCGGAGAGAAATATGGCGATGTAGTCCGGGTCGTAAATATGGACGATATTTCCCATGAACTCTGCGCCGGCACCCACGTTGGCTTAACCGGAGATATCGGTTTATTTTTCATTGTAAACGAAAGCAGTGTGGCATCCGGTATTCGCCGAATTGAAGCTATCACAGGACGTGCTGCAATGGACATTCTTGAAAAACAGCAAACGGTATTAGCAGGACTTCGCGAAACGCTCAGAACCCCAGAAAAGAACATCTTGGAACGCATATTTAGTATCAACACGTATGTAAAAACTCTTGAAAAAGAAAATACAGAATTGAAAGCAAAGTTGCTTACACTGGATATTGATCAATACTTCCAGAATAAAAGATCATATAAAAATGCCATTTTATATATCAACCGCGTTCAGGTCGAAAACATGGATCAGCTTAAAGTGTTGGGCGATAAAGTACGTGAAAAAATGAAAAGCGGCATTGCCGTATTTGGAGCAATTATCGGGGACACCCCGCAAGTACTTTGTATTGTTAGCGATGATCTGGTCAAAGAAGGCGTCAAAGCGGGCACTATTGTCCGGGATCTTGGCAAAGCTCTCGGTGGTGGCGGCGGCGGGAAACCCCATATGGCAACAGCCGGCGGAAAAGAGGCCTCCAAACTGGATGATGTATTAGAAAATATTGAAACCATTTTATCATAATACGCGAAGAATAAAAAGCATAACATTCCATTAACCAAACCGTTAATCGTCTTTGAAAAATATAAACATAAATTAATTAAATGAAAGGTATAGAAAGAATGGGACATTATTCACAGGGTGAAG
Source organism: Fidelibacterota bacterium (assembly GCA_023134755.1). Classification (GTDB taxonomy): domain Bacteria; phylum Fidelibacterota; class Fidelibacteria; order Fidelibacterales; family Fidelibacteraceae; genus M50B103. Next base: position 2,514 of record JAGLUM010000304.1, read on the forward strand.
AAAAATTTAACGTCATTTCTCATACTATTGGTATCATTTTAAGTATCGTTGCCTTGGTGTTTTTAGTTATGCATGCAAGTTTACACGGAGATGCCTGGCACATTGTTACTTTTAGCATTTTTGGAGTAAGTTTAATTCTATTATATACTGCTTCCACTCTTTATCATAGTGCCAAAAAGCCGGAATTAAGAAAGAAATTACAGATCTTTGACCACGCTGCTGTTTATGTTCTCATTGCGGGAAGCTACACCCCATTTACACTTGTTTCTTTACACGGCACAATAGGCTGGATAATTTTCGGTATTTCCTGGGGTCTGGCATTAGGCGGAATAATTATAAAATTTTTCTTTACCGGGAAATATGATCTGATTTTGACTATAATGTATGTATTAATGGGTTGGATTATTGTTTTTGCCCTAAAACCATTAATTAATAATTTAGCGATAGAAGGTGTACTCTTGCTTTTTGCGGGAGGAATATCATATACAGTTGGTGCACTTATATACCGTATTAAAAAAATAAAATTCAATCACGCCATATTCCATATCTTTGTTTTATTGGGTAGTATGTGCCATTTTATAGCGGTGTATTTTTATGTTTTACCGAGGTGAATAAATCAGCCAAACCATATTGTTAAAATTATCGTAAGGGCGAATAATCATTCGCCCTTACAAAATAACATCACCAGAATAATCCACATTAGATGAATACACCCAAACGGGGCAACCACAGGGGATTATCCCAACAAAAATACCATTAGACCACAAATAATTAAGACAGCAAGTATTTCTTGATATAACAGAGGTGTATCTTTATATTGTGTTATAAAATTATGAATTATATGTATAAATAAATAGCAGATATAAATGCAATTGCATTTATATTGCTAAATTGCGTAAACAAACACAAAGGATACAAACAGCCGTTAAGCAACCAAAGGAGAACGATATGAAAAAACTACTCGTTTTATTTGCAAGTCTTCTTGTTTCACTATGTCTACTGGCCGATGAGGTTATTTGGCACACCATGACCGAATTAACAGAAAATATTGAATCTGTAGAAAAGCCTGTTTACATTTATTTTTGTTTCAACAACGATCATTTTAGCCAGCTATATGAGGAAGAAGTCCTGACAGATGAAAGGGTGATCAATACACTCAATCAAGACTATTACAGCGTCCGGTTTTATGCACGAGAGGATACGAATGCATACACCATATACGGTAAAACCTATAAGAACAAAAATGTAATAAATAGTTTTAGCTGGGGGTTATTAAATGCGTATGTTATTATGCCCGTGCACGTTTTTCTGGATCAAAGACCCGGGGCCAATCAAAATGAAAACACGTTTAATGTAATTGGGTATAAAGAAGGATACATCAGACTGAATGAATATTATGCTTTTTTACAAGAGACCATTAGCACACAACAAACTGTGATTAAAAATAATATCATCAAGATTGAAAATAATACCAACAAGATCACTAATACTGTTAAAACAATTATTTCAGCGGACAATTTTCGTGAAAATATTGTAAAGGTGGTGCTCTCTATGCCGGAAGAATTTATTCCCATCAAGGGTGAATTTACAGGAGGTGCCGGTTTGCCCAATACTTGGGAAGCAACGGTTGATTTCACGGGAGCAATTAGCAAGGGAGAAGTAAAACAAACCGCTTATATGAACCAATATTACAGCACCTTTTTGCTTGCCGAAGCACCAAATATGACCAATTGGCGTGAGGCGTTTACGCTGATCAGTAATAAACTGGTTGAGTTTTTCCCGTTGGCTCCTGACGTTAAATGGGAAATCAATGAAGAAGAGCTATATTCCCGAATGATCTTTCTGTATGAAGCACATGAGTTTTATATGGATCTGAACATATCAAACGTAGAGGGGCGTGCCGGCAAGGTGTTAAAATTGGTGTTTTGGGCAAATTAACAAAGAACCCCGATATTTTATATAAATAATTTTAAAATAAAGAC
>JAGLUM010000305.1 GCA_023134755.1 Fidelibacterota bacterium
GACGATCAGCAACAAAAAATATGATTATTATTCCATGCCTCTTTATCACGAGCCTGCTTCTTATGTAGATAATCTTATTTTATACGAAGCATATATCCGTAACATGTCACCTTCCGGCACCTTTACCGGTCTTGAAAATACCATTTCCCGATTAAAACAGCTGGGAGTCAATATGGTATGGCTCATGCCGATCCATCCTATTGGAAGGGAAGACAAAATGGGAACGCTGGGTTCTCCTTATGCGGTACGGAACTATTTTACGACTAATTCCCGTTACGGCAGTCTTTCGCAATTCAGCAGTATGCGTTCCATGCTGCACCGAAATAAAATAAAATTGATTATTGACGCAGTTGTCAATCAAACAGCAAGCGATCATCCTTGGGTAAGTGATTATCCCACTTATTATCAGCAGGATGATGACGGGAAGCTTTTAGCTCCGCCGGGATCAGATCGTAAAGATGTGCTTGCATTAAACTATGATAATGAAAATCTGCGCACACGCATAATATCATATTTTGATTTTTGGTTTGAACAGGGTGTGGACGGATTCCGTTGTAACGGGAGTGATGATATTCCCCGGGATTTCTGGCAGGATGTTCGGGACCATTTTAAGGAAAACAATATCGATCCATTTCTTCTGGCAGGTAGTGACGATCCTGAACATGTACTCTTCGGTATGGATGCGGTCGTAGGCTGGGATCTTTATTACACCTTCACAGATATTGCAAATGGCGAAGCCAATGCCTCCTCTATCGGGAAAACTCTTGCGAATGAAATTAAAAAGTATCCAAGGAAAACTAAAGTCCTGCATTTTGCGGAAAATCATGAAACAGCACGTGCAACAAAAGCCTTGGGAACTATGGATCATCACCTTGCACTTTTTACCATCTTTACAGCTCCCGGCATTCCTATGATCTATTGCGGTGAGGAACTCAATGACCCGACTTATATGAGTTTATATGATAAAACCGACATTAATTGGTATAAAATCCACTGGCCGACCTATAATCTGATCTCAAAATTATCGCGCTTCCGGACAAGTTCTCCGATCTTAACAAAAGGTGATCTGCATCAGATAGCCGATACAAAATCGGTCGGCGGATTTTCACGGCGCTACCGCAATGAAACCTGGTTTATATTAATGAATTACAGTGAAAATGAGCAGATGTATCAGTGCGATGTAAAAACCACTGTATTTTCCGACGGTACTTCCGGTGTTGTCCGCAACGGCCGTGTCCGCCTGAAACCTAAAGGTTATTGTATTGTTAAATAATATCCCTGAATTGCTTACTTGCGGAAGGGATTTAAGCAGGCGCATAATCATATATTAGTATATCAATTATATTTTTTTTCTTAACATGAAAAAAACCTCAGTGATTTCAGTTCACTGAGGTTAATATTTTTCTTTTGCTTTATCGACTATAAAGCATTCACATAGCGTGTCAGACTAGATTTTTTATTTGCAGCCTTGTTCTTGTGAATAATACCTTTTTGGGCAACTTTGTCAATTGTGGAAATAGCTTCCGGAAACAATTTTAATGCTTCTTCTTTAGTGGGAGCTTCTTCAACACGTTTTATCAATGTTTTCATCATGGATTTAAAATGACGGTTCCGGAGATTCCGTTTTTTTGCCTGTCGAATGCGTTTTTTTGTTGACGATGGATATGCCATGTATTCCTCTTTTTTTCTCATATTAAAAAGCTGAAAAAGATACATGTTAAATCGCCGAATGTCAATGTTTTTTATAATATTTCAATGCGAAAAGTTGCAGAATATATGTAAAAATATTATTCGTAAACCGTGAGTCGTGAATCGTGAACCGAAAATTCATTTTTGTGATATATATCAATATTTTGTCCGTTAATAAAATTAAGATTGAAAATGCATATGAATTTCATCAAATTCATTTTGATTTTTAAAAATTTGAGGACGAAATGAAAACACATCACGATCTTGATGTCTGGCAAAAAAGTATAGATATAGTATTGAAAGTTTACGATCAAACAAAAGATTTTCCATCGTATGAGAAGTATGGTTTAACTTCTCAAATGCGAAGAACTGCAGTTTCCATTCCTTCAAATATTGCTGAAGGAGCTGCGCGCTGTAGTGATAAAAAATTTATAAAATTTCTTTATTATTCATTGGCTTCAGTATCAGAACTGGAAACTCAGTTAATTCTTTCTGAAAAATTAGGATTTCTTAAAAATACAACATTGTTAGATGAATTATATAAAAATAAACAAATAATTTCAGGCCTTATTAGATATCTTAAAAATAAAATAAAATAATTTCAACGTTTCACGTTTCACGGTTCACGGTTCACGGTTCATGGTTCACGTCCGTTCTTTCTCCCCAAAAGCCTCCCGCATAATTTTAGGCATGGGTGTCGATTTTCCTTTTTTATCCACAAATACCATAATAGTTTCCGCTGTGGCACACAGTGTATTATCGGTTTTTATTATTTTGTATTTCAATGTAAGGGATGACATGCCCAATCGTGAAACCTGTGCATTGATAGTCAGCTTATCGTTAAAAAAGGCCGGTGATCTATATTCAATACAGACTTTTGCGATCACGGGATATTTTTCCCATTTATGAAAATCATCAAGATGCACTCCGGCTTCTATAAGGTAATCCCCCCGTGCTTTTTCAAGATACTTTGCAAATGTGCCGTTATTTACATGTCCGAATGAGTCCAACTCATAACTTCTGACCGTCAGGGTACTAATCCATGTTTTCATTGCGTATCTTCTCCTTTGTTTTCATATATAAGATAAAATATCCAAAAAAGGCCAGTAATCCAAATGAAGACACTGTCAGCCAGAATATCTTCATATTAGGAATAAGGTCCATTAATATTCCGCCGATAAAAGGGCCCAGAGACCATCCCAAGGTACTAATGGAGCTGTATATGCCCTGATAGCGACCGAATTGTCCGTTCCGGGCCATATTGGAGGCAATGGTATTTCCGGTGGGTCCTGCAAACATCTCTCCAAAGGTAATGAATACCATAACGATCATCATCATGATAAAGGATGACATCCACCCCATAAGGGAATAGCTCAGTGCAAAAAGCAATGCGCCAATCATCATTAAAACAAAATGATTCTTTTTGCGGGTCGTATGGGTAATAATTAATTGAAAAACAATGACAAGTAATGAGTTGAAAGTATACAGCCAGCCAATTTGCGATGAAGAAAGTCCAATGTCTTTACTCATATAAACAGAGAGTGTGGATATAAACTGACCCCAGGTTAGAAACAAAAATAGCGTAA
>JAGLUM010000306.1 GCA_023134755.1 Fidelibacterota bacterium
TCGCGGCTTCAAAAAATAAATAAACAATATGAAACGAATATCTTGATAGATGAGTCTGTATTTGGTTATATTAAAAGAAATATTGTTACCCGCAAACTGGATATGGTTGATATTGACGGATGCTCCGAATTATTACGCGTGTATGAAATACTGTTTTTGCGAGCCGGATGCCATGCGGAGATTATCCGGCAGAAGGAGTATTATGAAAAAGGACTTGAATATTATCTGCAGGGAGAATGGGATCATGCCATTACATGGTTTTCTCAGGTTGCCGAAGATAAAGCAAGTTATTTAATGATTGAGCGTTGTAAAAAACAAAAAAGCAGGTCTCCGGATATTGACCGGAATGCGGTAAAAGGATAAATAAGAGGTTTTCATGGAATACATACTTTTTTTAACAGGAATGGTTATTGGTGCTGCGCTTGTCTATGTTATTTTTCAACAACTTCGTAAGAAAGACAAAAACACATTAGAAGAAGAACGAAATAATAAAATTGAAGCATTAAATCAGGCAATACGTTTTGAAACCGAAAGTCGCTTGTTGAAAGAAAAAGCAAGCGAAAATGAAGCAATGCAGAAAACATTAGCCGAAAAGTTTGAGAATCTTGCGAATAGAATATTTGATGAAAAAGACAAAAAGAGCACGAATAATATCAAACTTGTGTTGGAGCCTATTGAGAAAGACATATTGCAATTTCGCAAAAAAATCGAGGAATTGAACACTGGGACTACAGACAGGATGACTGTCCTGACTACGAAAATTGAAGATTTACAAAAGCTCAACCAGGTCATAACGGAAGAAACCTCTAATTTAACCAGGGCACTGAAAGGTGACAGTAAAAAACAAGGGAACTGGGGTGAATTGATTCTTGAAAGGCTGTTGGAAATGTCCGGTTTGCGCAAAGACATTGAATTTAAGACCCAAACATCTTTTACCGAAGAAGGTAGCCGCCTACAGCCAGATGTTATCATTATGCTTCCGGAAAACAAACACCTTATCATTGATTCTAAGGTATCACTCGTAGATTATGAAAAGTACATGCAGACAGAAACAGAAGATGAAATGCAAGGACATAAAAAAGCCCTCATTCAATCCATGAAACGGCACATTGACGGACTACATGAAAAACATTATCAAAATCTGAAAAATATTAATTCTCCAGACTATGTATTTATGTTCATTCCGGTTGAAGGTGGATTTGCAACCGTAATGGAACATGATATGTCCCTGTATCAGTATGCAATTAAAAAGAATGTTATTATGATCGGCCCATCATCTTTACTGGCATCATTGCGTACAGTATCATTTATATGGCAGCAGGAAAACCAAACCAAACACGCCTTAGACATTGCAATAAAAAGTGGAGCTCTGTATGATAAGTTTGTGTCATTTTATCAGGATCTGGAAAAGATCGGTATCCAATTGACTGCTACACAAAAAACCTATGATGATGCGGTAGGAAAATTGAAAACCGGCCGCGGTAATTTAATCAAACGGGCAAGTGAAATCAAAGAAATGGGTGCCAGAACAACCAAACAACTTCCTCCTTTATAAATATTTTAGAAAATTTGTTAACATTGTGGTTTATTGCGGGTCTTAATAGAGAGTAACAGGTTAGGACATGGTAAAAAAGAAAGAATTTGAAAATTGGATAAAAGAATACCATGACCGGATCTACGCGACGATCTTTCATATCGTGGGTAATGAGGACGATGCACTGGACTGCACTCAGGATGTTTTCCTGAAGGCGTACAAGAAACGTTCATCATTCCGGGGTGATGCGAACCCATATACTTGGTTGCGGCGAATTGCAACAAATCACGCTCTAAACTTTGTCACTCGGAATAAAACATCAATATGGAATGAGTATCATGAATTCAATCACGTTGATACCAGTGAAGGAACTGAAATCCACACATTCCAAAAAGAATGGCTACAACATTTATCGAGAATGGAACGCCGGGTTGTCGAAATCAGGATCTTTGAAAAGAAATCATTCCGTGATGTGGCAGTTCTGTTAAACACAAGCGAAAACAGTACAAAGGTCCTTTACCACAAAGCAATAAAAAAATTACAGCAGGTCGTAAAATGAAATGTGAAAACGCACAAGAATTATTTCCCGAATTACAGGATCATCCAGAACGGTATCCGGAAGCCATGGTACATATTGAGACATGTTCTTCATGCCGGACACTATTTCATATTTTTGAAAGGTTTACAGATAATAGCCTGGTACCATTATCAGAGTCAAAACGAAAAGCAAGTTATCAAACAATCAATAAAAAAATGCACAGACAGGATTTCATTGTTCTAACACGGCGTGTCACAAGTGTCGCTGCTGTTATTATGCTTGCGTTAATATCGGTATTTAATATTAATAATTCGGCATCATCTCTTCTGGCAGATATATCTGATGAGATTTTATTTTTGCAGTCGGGAATAAATATGGTTCCCGAAATCACGATGGATGATAATGCCAAGATAGAATATTTAGCCCAATATGAAAATATTGATGTATTGGGCGACCTGTTTTAGCAGGTACAAAAAGGAGTAAAAATGAAAAAGCGGACTAGCATTCTTATCATAAGTTTACTTGTTGCAGGCAGCCTGTTTGCTGCAGGAAGGATGCAGGAAGAAGATTGTATTAATCCCAGATACTACCAATTTATGGTTTACAGCTTGACTGAAAATCTGAATTTAACATCACAGCAGGCGGAAAAACTATTCCCGATCATGCGCCCTTACCGTGAAGCAAAACGGCAGTGTCACAATAAAATGATTGCACTTAGCGAAGAGGTTTATCAACAGGATAATATCAACAAATCGCATGTGCAGTATTATAAAAATGAGATTAGACGGTTACATCAAGAAGGGTTGGAATTAGATGAAGCATTTTATGCAAAAATTGAAACCTTTTTGAGCCCGGAACAAGTTGCAAAAGCCATCTTTTTTGAACAGCACTTTCGAAGTGAATTGTCCAGAGAATTAAAAAAACGGCATCACATGCCAAATGATATGCCCAAAAAGAAACAGAATTATTGGTTTAACAAAAGAAATAAATAAAGGAGATTAAAATGAAACGTAAAGCATTTATCATCACAATCATCGCTCTGCTTGTTATTAGTTTCGCTTTCGCAGGTAGGTTCCAAAGGAATTATCCCGGTTTTAGGGGACAAGGTATGAACTATCAGGACTGTCAGATCCTAACAGAAGAAGAGCAAGTAAAGGTCCAAGAAGCAAGACTTAAGTTTGAAAAGAAAGCCATACCGCTTCGTGCAGACATTAGGGTTCTGCGCATGGAAATGAATGAATTGATCCTTGCCGGAAAATCAAGCAAGGAGATCAGCGGAAAACTCAGTAAACTGAATGACACTAGAGCAACACTTGCTTCAATAAAATTGAACCAACAAATTGAAGTTCGTAGCATCGTTGGCGAAGACAACTACAGAAAGATGGGAATGCGTTATAAATCCATGATGCAAAGTGGTAGAAAAGGATATTATAGACAGGGCGGTAATATGATGGGCGGCCGCGGTTATGACAATGATAGTTATCATTGGAATATTCTAAGAAACGGAAAATAAAAAAACATCGATACATAAAAAACCCCGCAGCATAAGGTGCGGGGTTTTTTTATTACCTGTAATTTTTCTTAAAGGATATGTTCTGCCAGAGCTTTGGACAGCAAGTCGCATTGATCAAAATCAGAACTTTTCGCAGTATATTTTGCCTCAATGGATTCACCTACCGCTTCCCAACCGAGCGTCTTTACCAGACCATTAAGAGCCTTAACGCCACCGCCGCTCCAAGTAGCGGTTCCGATAACACCAACATATCGGCTTGTCATTTTGCGTTCCAGGAATTTCTCCACTATGTTTTTAATAGAAGGGAACAACTCGTTGTTGTATGCGGGAGAGGCTAATACAACCCCGCTGTACTGCCAAACATCACTTAAGATATAGGACGGGTGTGTTTTAGAGGCATCGTATACACGTACATCCGGGATTCCTGTTTCCTTTAATTTGCGGGCAATGTAATCTGCCATTTCTTCTGTATGTCCGTACATGGATCCGTAGATAACCACAACTCCAGGCAATGTTTCTCCTTTGCTCCATCTGTCGTAACGGGAGAGTACCCAGTTTAGGTTTTTACGAAAAATCGGCCCGTGTGTAGACGCAATCATTTTAATGGGGACATTTTTCAAAAGCGTGAACGCCCGCTGCACGCTTTTGCCATACTTGCCGACAATGTTTGAATAATAGCGGCGTATTTCTTCCTCATATTCATTCAGATTCAATTCATCATCAAAAATCCCGCCATCCAACGTTTTAAAACTTCCAAATGCATCTCCTGAAAATAAGATACCATCCGTTTCATCAAAGGTCATCATTGTATCAGGCCAGTGAACCATTGGTGTTGAATAAAAACGCAGTTGGTGTTTCCCCGTAGACAAGGTATCATCATGTTCCACGATTTTTTTGTTTTTCCATTCGCCGTAAAAACCATCCAAAAAACGAAAAGTAACTTTATTTCCTATAATACAAAGATTCGGATAAGTTTTTAACAGGGAGATGAGCGAACTGGAATGATCGGGTTCGGTATGATTTACAATAAGATAATCAAGCGGTTTATCTCCGAGAATTGATTTAATTTCCTGGATGAATTGATCAGTTTTTGATGCTTCGACCGAGTCAATCAATACCGTTTTTTCATCATTTATAAGATAGGCATTATATGCAATTCCCTCCGTCAGCGGCCATAGGTTTTCAAATAGGTGAGTACGACGGTCATTTACACCCACGTAATATGTTATATCAGATAATTTTATATTTCGATTCATATCAATTCCTTTCGCTGATTTTTTCAATTATTTAAGATACAATAGTATCCTATAAAGTAAAATATTAATCGCGCAATTTTACGTAAGTAACACCCACACCGCCATGTTCTGGTGGAGCAAATTTATATTCAAGAACGCGTGGATCTTCTGATAAAAAATCATGAATTACTTTTTGTAAAATCCCATGACCGGTACCATGCAGGATCTCCAGACTGTTTAATCCAGATAGAACAGCATTGTCAATAAACTTGTCCGTTTCTGCAAGGGCTTCTTCCGCGCGCTTTCCGCGAAGATCCAGATGATAGCTGCTGCCGGTAGTGGAGTGTGTTACTGTAGTAGAAGTTTTTTGTTTTAGGTTTCTCGCCGGTTCCAGCCAATCCGCCTGAAGGCGTAAGCGTGAACCATCAATATCCACCCATATCTTTTTTGTTTTCTGATTGATCTCAAGAATTGTCCCGTTTTGCCCCATGCTGGTAACATATACGGACATCCTGATTTTTAGGTCTTCGAAACGCAAAGGAAGGAAATGATCTTCTGCTTTGCTTTGTGCCTTTTCACGCAGTACATTCTGCACGTTACGAAAGGTGCTTTGCGCTTCTTTGATAGTACTTTTTCCTGCCTGTTGTTCCCGAATTTCGCGGATACTGGCTTCCAATTCTTTGCGAAGATTCGCGACCATATTTTCCGCGCGTTTTACAGCATCTTTTTCCGCACGCTTAAATTTCTGGTCGATATCCTTTTTTGTGTTATTAATGTGATGTAATTTTTCAAAATATTCTTTTTCTTTTTGTTTAGTCTCTTTTAGCTGAAGATCGTAACGGGTAATCTTGCGCTGCAGATCCACAATAAGCCGCTCTAGCTTTTCACGTTGTTTGCCTACGCGTTTTCGGGCGCGTTGGATCACCTCATCATGTAATTTATAACGTTTTGCGATCTCAATAGCATAGGAACTGCCGGGAATACCCGGAATGAACTCATAGCTTGGTTCAAGACTACGGTCATTAAAACTCATGCTCCCGTTTTCAAACAGCGGGTTTTCAAATGCCAGGGTTTTTAATGCTCCGTGGTGGGTAGTGGAAATCACGGTAGTGCCACGTTGGCTTAAGACATGTAATATACCTTCTGCCAGTGCTGCGCCTTCATCCGGATCAGTGCCGGTTCCCAACTCATCAATTAATACTAAACTTTTTGATGTAGCTTCTTCTATAATGTTTTTCAAGGATAGAATATGTGATGAAAAAGTTGATAATCCGCCGTCAATGGACTGCCCGTCGCCAATATCAACAAAAACGCGGTCAAACTCTGGAAGCAATGAAGAAGCTTCCGCGGGAATCAACATGCCTGCCTGGTTCATCACGGCAAGCAGACCTATAGTTTTCAGGGTTACGGTTTTACCGCCGGCATTTGGACCTGTAATAATAATACCACATTTATCTTCCGGCAGAGTAAGGTTCAAGGGAACAGGCTCTCGGATAAAATGCAATTCAAGATTACTGCCGTTTTTTATCCGAAGGGATTTTTCCGAGAATTCAGGTTTATCACATCGGTATTGTACCGCCATGCGTCCCTTAGCTTGTAAAAAATCAAAATATTCCATAATGTCAATCAGGAATTCAACTGCGGGGAGAAGAACCCTAACTTTGTCTGTTATTTCCAATAATATTCGTCTGATCTCGGCCCGTTCCGCCTGTCTGGCCTGGTACAGTTCGTTGTTCATTTCTACAATAACCATAGGTTCTACATAGACGGTCTGTCCGGTTTGTGACTGATCATGGATAATACCGGGTGCTTTAGCTTTACGTGAGGCCCGGATAGGGATAACGTGTCTGCCATTACGAAAGGCAACAGCATCTCCCGTGGCAATAGATCCCTCAAGCCACTGCGCGGCAATACCATTTACTTTTGAGCGAATAGACGTTTCAATTTTTTCAATTTTACGTCGCAGACTACGCAAGGCAGGAGATGCGCTGTCTGCTATTTGCCGTTCGGAATTGAACAGAACAAAAATTGATTTTTCCAGAACTTCGAGATCATTATTATATTGTTTGATAATTTTTTTTAATGCAGGATATTTCCCTTCGCGGGATTGAAAATACCGATGTGTCTGCCGCCCGTGCTGTAAAATTTCAGCAAAGACCCATAGTTCTTCTTCATTCAGCAAGGTTCCCTTAACAGATGTTTTTTTTATAACAGAAATTTGCGAAGGAAAACCTAAAAGCGGTAAGGGGGTATCCAATGCAAGCAGATCCCGCATTTCCAACGTAAGGGTTTGCTCATGTTCATATACATTGCGGGGCAAAAAAGAAGTGCACTGTTGCGCCAACAATTTTCCGTTTTCTGTGGCAGTATATCCGGCAAGTTTTTCACGGACAAGCTCAAATCCAAGTTGTTGATACAATGTTTTCATATTGTCCTATTATTTACATCAAAGAAACGGGGTCACGATTAATGATTACCCGCACCTGTTTTTCATTCTGTTTAACATTTTTTAATATACCCATTAGGATAGATGCAGTTCGATTTCCGTTAGGATCATGTTTGCGTCCGGCTTTTATTAAAATTTGCCAGCGTGTTTTATTTTTAATACGTTCAATTGGAGCGGGAGCAGGACCCAGACAATTCTCGCGCGGCAGTTTTGAAGTCAGCGAACGAAAAATGCGGGTTGCCGCGCCTTCCACTTCCTGCGGTTTATTTCCGCTGATTCGGATAAGAAATAAGCGACTGAAAGGAGGATAATGTAATGTTTTTCGTTGATATAATTCCAGATTATAAAAAGCCCGAAGTTCTAATTGCGAGGCCATTTGGATAAGCGGTTCTTCAGGAGAAAAGGTTTGAATATAAACCTCACCGGGGTACTGCCCGCGTCCGCTGCGCCCGCTTACCTGATAAATAAGATGAAACAGGCGTTCTCCAGCACGGTAATCCGGAATACCGATTCCTGTGTCCGCATTGATAATTCCCACCATGGTTACATTGGGAAAATCTAAACCTTTTGCGATCATCTGTGTCCCCAACAATATATCATGTTTCTGCTGTTCGAATTCAGTTAGGATCCGTACATGTGCATGCCGGGTACGGGTAGTATCCATATCCATGCGTGCAATACGAGCCTGTGGAAATAAGGTTTGAAGTTCCTCTTCAATTTTTTGTGTTCCGCTTCCGGCGGGTTTAAGAGTATTGCTTTGGCAGTGGGGACAGGTTCTTGTTACCGGATACGTTGCATTGCATACATGACACATCAATTTATCCAGACGCTTATGGTAGGTTAACGACACACTGCATTTGGGACACTGCAATACCTGTTGGCATTCCTGGCAGATATAAACGGTATTGAACCCCCGCCGATTTTGTAGAATAATAGCCTGTTTTCCGTTTTCAATGGTATGGTAGAGGGCTTCCAGCATGGGTTCGCTAAACAATCCCTTACGGGGTGTATTTGTCATATCAATAAGTGATACCTTGGGTAATTGTGCCCCACCAAAGCGGGTGGTTAATTCCAGTCGCTTGTAACGTTGCAACGCGGATAAATAATAGGATTCCAGGCTGGGAGTAGCGGAGCCCAATATAACAGGAACATTGAGAATATGCGCATACATTACGGCCGCATCGCGGGCATGATATCGTGGGGTTTGGTCATCCTGTTTGTAAGATGCTTCCTGCTCTTCATCCACAACAATCATTCCAATATCCGGAAGAGGAGCAAAGAGTGCTGAACGCGCGCCGACTACAACACGTATTGTTCCGCGCAGCATCTGATTCCATGTCCAGAGCCGCTCAGCATCCGTCATCTGGCTGTGCCAGATCGCCACTTTGTCGCCAAAGGTAGAGCGGAACCGTGCCGCAATTTGCGGGGTAATGGCAATTTCAGGCACCAGGATCAGAACGCTTTTATTGGCTTCCAACTGACGCCGTGT
>JAGLUM010000307.1 GCA_023134755.1 Fidelibacterota bacterium
GATGCGGTATTCATGATACTGAAACCGGTTTCATTCATTCCCATCCATATTTCCTTGTTATCGGCATCTTTAGCATTGGCTACGCCGATAAAATCATAGCCGGACTCAGAGACAAACACTATTTTATTTTCCATAGATCCCGTGTCACGGTGTTTCCATAAGATGGGCCGCCCGTCCGTGGTGGCATTTCCGCTGATGATGGCGGATGTACATGCCAAAGCAATAGAGGTCAGACTGAGTATAATAACAATTATTTTTTTCATCCAAACACCTTTCGTTTGATTGTAATGGCATCAACCGGACAGACCTCATGGCAGCAGTAACAGCGAATACAGTTCGTGTCGATAATATCAATCTTCCCGTCTTTCACTGCCAGTGCATCTGCCTTGCAAATTTGAACACATTTCTGACATAATATACAACGGTCATGATCAAAAATGGGCCTTTTATCAAAACGTCTGCGAATTTCTTCTGATCGGATGCCCATATAGATAAGATTATAACCTCGCTCAATAGCGATCCGTTTAAAGTGCTTTGCACGAAAATCTTTCAATTCGCCGCCCTCGATGACAATATCTTCAATATTTTTTAATTGTACGCCCCGTTCCAATGCGGATGCGAACATGGGTATTTTCAGCGGATTATAGCCAATAATTTGCGAAGTTGTGATATCCAGAGCAATAAAATTGCATGAACCGAGAATCAGACCAATATGATGGGGCTGACCGTTTTGAGGTCCCGCGCCTTCCATGCCGATTATAGCATCCATGATAGCAAAGGTGGGTTTTACCGCTTCCAGCAGATCAATAACCATCGCCGAAAAATCATTTCGATTCGGATATTTCGCGTGTAACATGGCCTTGTTGAATCCGGGGATTAAACCGAATAAATTCTTAGTTGCGCCGGTGAAATATGCCAATTCATGGGTTTTGCATTTTGGTAATGATATAACATAATCAACTTCGTCGAGAATGCCGGTCAGCTTGAAACCATTACGGTTTATTGGGTCCTTCGTAAAATCCAGCCATTCAATACCCAGTTCATTGCAGACGGGCCGGATACCGCAGACTTTCCCGGTAAAAGATTGATTATGAATGGCGGGCGAATCGCCTGCCAGCACGATAGCACCGCGTTGCTGAAAATACATGGCACAGGCACGAAACACCGCAGGATGGGTTGTAACGGCCCGCTCCGGAGGAATATCTGCCAGAATATTGGGTTTGAGCAGAACCTTTTTTCCTTTGGGATCGGGTCCGCCGGCTGCTTCGTATATTTCAGAAACTGCCTTAAGAATATCTTCTACATTATATTTCGGAACCCGTCGGACAGATACGGTTGTGGAAATGCCGGATATACTCATAATACTTTATTTTAAATTTTCAGGATTTAAACCTTTCAGTGCGTCAACGACAAAAATACCGTCTTTACGGATCAGCACATCATCAAAATAGATCTCTCCGCCGCCGCATTCCGGAGTCTGACGAAGCACAAGATCCCAGTGAATAGCGGAATGATTGCCATTAGAAGCGTTATCATAGGAATTACCCGGTGTAAAGTGAATAGAACCGGCAATTTTTTCATCAAAGAGGATATCTTTCATAGGACGGTTGATGTAGGGATTCATGCCAATAGCAAATTCACCCACATAGCGGGCACCTTCATCCGTATTAAAGATCTCTTCCAGCCGTTCCGGATCATCGCCTTCGATACCTGCGATTTTTCCGTCTTTGAATTTAAGCTTAATGTGTTCAAATACGGTTCCCTGGTACAGAGTTGTTGTATTGTATTCAATCACTCCGTTTGCACTGTCTTTTACCGGAGCAGAAAAAACCTCTCCGTCGGGTATATTTCGGAGTCCGCAGCTTTGTTGGACGGGAATATCTTTAATGGAAAACCGCAAATCGGTTGCGCCGGGGCCCTTTAAGTGAACCTTGTCGGTTTTTTCCATTAATGCGACCAATGCGATCTGCGCTTTAGCCATTCCGGGGTAATCCATAGTACATACATCAAAATAAAATTCTTCAAATTCTTCGGTGCTCATGCCTGCCTGCTGTGCCATGGACGGAGTCGGCCAGCGCAATACCACCCATTTGGTGTGAGGCACACGGATTTTCGAATGTACTTTATGGCTCCATTTTGTTTGAAAACGTTTCATATCATCTGCTGAAATATCGGATAATTCAGTAATATTTTTACTTCCCCGCACACCGATATATGCCTGCATATTTTTCATGCGAAAGGCTTCATAATCGCCACTGAAAATAATCTGTTCGTCTGTACTATCCTTATATAATTCCCGTTGGATCGTATTTGATTTGATGGTTACAAAGGGATTGCCGCCACGTGCGCGAGTAGCTCGAATTAACATCTTAACAAAGGATTCCGGGATGTCAATAGCTTCAATAAGGACATTCTCCCCTTTTTGCACATCGCAGGAGTAATTGACCAAAAGGTCTGCTAATTTTTTTTCGCGTGGATCATACATGTAAATTCTCTCCTATTAAAGTTTCAATTTCTGTTTCATTATACACTTTTATCTGATGTTTTTCAAATAATTTCACCGTTATCCCTTTCCCGGGTACCAGAATATCCTTAAAACTGCCGTTATAGACTTCCTTATTTCCGCAGGAGGGGGAATCTGCTTTCATCAAGGCACAGCGACAATGATTTATTTCAGCAATACGGTATGCGGCTTCTGCCCCGGCATAAAAATGATCGCTTACATCCTCGCCCTCTGCATTAACAATGCGTCCATCAAGCTGAATTTCAGCGGGAATACGGGGTGTCGGCAGGGTTCCGAGTTGTTCCGGGCATACCGGGATAACAACGAACTTTTCTGCTATTTTTTTTATATTTTCCTCTGATAGTGCATTATGTTTCCCATCATAACGGCAGGGAATACCAAGTAAGCAGGATGAAATAATAAGAGTTGATTTTGGATTCATAAGCATTCCCTATATCAATTATTTTTTCTTTATCAGCAAACGTACAGATCGCGGCTCAAGGATTATCGTGCCGGAAATGTGTTCTTCCCGGGATTCACGGGAAGCATATTCCAGGGTCGCATACACATCCCATTTACTTTCCGGCAGAGAAAATTTAGCTGTTTTATCAGCAGAAGTGTTGATAAGTACCACACAATGACGGAAGGGAGAATTCACATAATAGCCAAGACCAAATTCTGAACCTTTTGCATGCAGGGTGTAAATATGCTTCCGTTCTGCAGCGCGCAGCTCGGGAAATATTTTTCGTAAACAAAGTAACTGCTGGTAATAATTGTAGAGTGAACGATTTGTTTCTACATCCTGAAAATTCATATAATTTGTTTCATTATCTTTCGCATAGGAGTCTTTGTCCAGTTCATCCACACGCGCCTCTATGATACCGGGTACTGGCGCAATAACCTTTGAACGCGCATATTCCTGACCTGCATGTATCATCATGATCCCCTGCGAACAGGCTAAAATAAAAGCAGCCAAACGATGGTATTTTTCTTCCTCTTTGGATAATTTTACATGAATGTCATGCTCAGGAATAACGGTTTTTCCCGGCTTCCGGACTGCAATACGAATAAAATCACCCAGGGTATATCCATCATGTGATTCAAGGTAATTCAGTGTATATTTTGAATTTTTAACCAATCCGCCGTCCTGTTGCAGAGAGCCGGTCAGCAATTTTAAAAAATTATCAGGATGTAGATCATTATCCCAGCGACCGAAAATATATCCCCTGCGGTCAGTAGGATTTTCTCCTTTTACACCGTTTCGGAATACATCATTCCATATCCCCCAACCCATATCACTCATCTGCTGCGGAAAATATCGTTTTCCCCATGGTTCACCGACAATAATAGCATGAGGATTTATTCTATAAGCAGTTTTTATTACCGCGTTCAAGGTTTCATCATCTAACACACCGGCCAGATCAAAGCGAAAGCCGTCAATATGAAATTCTTTCATCCAGTATTCAACGCTGTTTACAATAAGCTGCCGCATAATCGGGGATTCACTGCGGGTATCATTACCGCAGCCGCTGGTATTATTATGAGGTAGTATATACTGATCTTCCGCGATAGTACGCAGAGGATTTTGGTTATACTGACTAATGTGGTTGAATACCACATCCATGATAACAGATATCCCGGCATTGTGCAGTGCTTTAATTAAGGATTTAAGCTCTTCGATCTCTGCTCCACGCGGGTCACACCAAGTGTTTTTTGTTCTTTGTCCTTTTTCAGAATAGGTATTTTCCGGAGCAAAGAAAAACGAGGTCATATAACCCCAATAATTGTATGCATAAGGGTTCCAGTAATTAAATACCTCTCCGGCTTTTTCCTGAAAGGGTGGTTCGATATTGGCATATTTCATTAGAGGCATAAACTCCACTGCATTTACCCCTAGATCAAGTAGATAATCGATTTTATCCTTTACGCCTGTATAGGTTCCGGGGAAAGAGGTATCTGCACTGGGATGTACCGTTAAGTCACGGATATGACATTCATACATCACGATATCTCGGGGATCTTTTGGTGCTGTGAACCTATCATTTTCCCAATCAAAATGACTGTGATGAATATAGGTTTTCGCTTCCTGATTAAAATCGTTGACGTTTGATACTGAATACGAATACGGATCAGGAATAAAGATTTTTTTATCGTCGATCATATATGCATAATACATGTCGTGGAAGGTTTTTATATCGGAATATTCCCAATACCCCTCGCCAATAGCCCGCATAGGAACAATTTCTTTGGGGATTTTATCTTCACAGTGATCAAAAAATGTGAGGCGTACAATTTTTGCGTAAGGTGCATATATGGTAAAATATGTGCGGCTTGCGATGCGTTGACATCCGAGTGGATGTTTCATGTATTATGCGTCTCCGATATATTTACAAAGGGTTAAAATATAGTGAGTAAAATCATGCTTAACACGCTGCGCTGTTTCATTCACTTCTCCATGGGTCAAGGGTTGTGATGCAATGCCCGCCGCCCAGTTTGTCGCGCAAGAAAAGGGATAGACCTGCATACCATGTTCCCGCGCCCACATAATTTCGGGCATGGTGGACATTCCAACTAAATCTCCTCCCAGTGATCGAAAATAATGAATTTCAGCCGGGGTTTCATAGGAAGGTCCGGTGGTCCAGACATATACACCTTCGCCCAGGGAAATTCCTGAAGCTTTAGATGCTTTCAGTGCGGCCTTACGCTCATTTTCTGTTAGAACAGCCGTATGAGGCTGCATTTTCTCGGTTTGCTTTGTCATATCAATACAATTACGGATCAATAAAATGTCTCCGGGAATATGATCCGGATTCATTAATCCCGCCGCATTGGTGATAATAACATGTTTTATCCCCAACGCGTAAAAGACCTTTACAATAGAGAGTACCTCATCCAGTCCGTACCCCTCATAAAAGTGAAAGCGTCCCTTTGCCGCAAGAATTTGAATATCATTGACCTTTCCCAAGACAAATTCCCCTTGATGTCCGAGTACAGTTGATTGCGGAAAATCAGGGATATCCGTGTAGGAAAGTTTTTTTTGAATATCAATGGAATCCAGTAAGTTATTTAATCCGCTGCCTAATACAATACCAATGGTAGGATTCGCGTCGCGAAAATGATCTTTAAGACCTTCAATTTGTGTCATATATTCTCTAATTATTTTATTATCAATATTTTACAATTATAATACAGTATCAACCTTGTCCCACACCATGTCAATCTTTTTATTTTCATTCATATTTTTCAGCTGCATGGTCTTGCTTTCAAGTTCATGGTCACCAATTACCGTGACCCAGCGAGCCTGCTGACGGTTAGCATCACGCATCATAGCTTTAACACTACGGCGAAGCAATTCGACATAAACGGAAAAACCTTTTTCTCTCAGCCGCTGCGCCAGAGGCAAGACAGCTTTCAAACAGTGACTATTCATGGGAGCAATATATAGATTCACAGTATTGAGCTCATCTTCAAAAAGTGCTTCAGCATCCATAGCGATAATTAAGCGTTCCATACCGGCAGCAAATCCCACGGCAGGTGTGTCCGGGCCGTCCAGATCACTGATGAGATTATCATAACGTCCGCCACCGCAAAGTGCATCCTGAGCACCCAGTGCAGTTCCTTTTATTTCGAAGGTTGTACGGGTGTAATAATCCAGTCCCCGGACCATGGTAGGATCGACAATATAAGTAATCCCGTTCGCATCAAGCAGCAATTTTACCTGCTCAAAATGTTCCGCGTCTTCTTTTGAAAGATGATCTAATATCGAAGGTGCATGCTCCTGCATTATTGTAGCACACTGCGGATTTTTACAATCAAACAGACGCAGTATATTTCCATCGATACGTTCCTGACAACTTTGGCACAGATTATCTATATGCGGTTTGAGATCGTTCCGCAGTATCTTCATGTATTCTTTTCGTGAATCTATGCTACCGATAGAATTGATATAAAGTTTCCAATTTTTAAGTCCGAGTTTCCGGTATATATTGCAGGTTACATCAATTGCCTCCGCGTCTGATTCCGGATGCGGGGAACCAATAAGCTCTATACCAAACTGATGGAACTGACGCTGACGCCCGGCCTGCGGCCGCTCCTGCCGAAACAGGGGTCCCAGATACCATAATTTATGTAACGGCGCTTCCTGGTTGTAATGATGCTGAATATAGGATCGTACAACCGATGCTGTCAGCTCGGGACGTAATGTTAAACTTTCTCCCCCTTTATCCTCAAAGGTATACATTTCCTTTCTGACAATATCAGAGAACTCCCCTACACCACGGGAAAACAGCGATGTTTTCTCAAAAACAGGGGTACGGACTTCACTATAGGCATAGGATAAAAATATCTCCCGCAGTACTGCCTCAATTTTCTGCCACTTGTAAATATCCCGGGGTAAAATATCGTGTGTTCCCTTAATGGTTCTCAATTTTTGCATATTATATTTCCTCTACCATTCCTGCGATCGCGTCTTGTGCTTTCTGTAAGTGCTCAGGTTTCACATATATGATCGTAAATGCTCCTGAAGCAGCATTCCCTCCGACTATTAATGCTGCCTGCATAATATCTTCTTTAGAACGAAAAGGAATTTCTTTATCTCTTAATACTTCTTTTATTAATTCGGCCAGCATATCGTTTTGAAATTCAACCAGTTTTACCTCTTTTTCTTTCATAAACCACCCTTTTTTAATAAAATAAGCAAAAATCCTTAAAAAAATGTCATAAAATATAAAATAATTTTTGGGAACTGGGAAATTATTTAATATTTTTAAGAATAAAATTAAGCGAGGTCTCTATGAAAAGAATACTTTTCCCTTTATTGATTATTGCTGTTATCATATCAAGTTGTGCCACTACACCGACACCGGCAGAACAGCCCATCATTATTAACAGTGATAATACGAACATTGCTCTTTTAGATAGGAAAATTGAAAATCTTAAAGACACAATGACTTTAGCGTTTGCATCTATGGACGAATACTATATTGCGCGTACGACAAAACTTCATGCCCAGCTTGATCGTTTAGAAGCTGAAAATGATGAAATGGAAATTCAAACCGATACCCTGATCGGAACCATCAATCGCATGAATGCATACCTCCAGGAATTAAACAAGATGCCTATTTTCTATGGTTCTCCAAAGATCATCGCTGAACAAACAGTACTCACACCGGAAGAGTTGATTGGCAAAGTCCCTGAAGAAGATATCATTATTAAACCCGAAAAGATCGTTCCTGAGGTAAAGATCCCGGTCACAGTAAAAACTGATCTCTTCCTGACGGATTATAAGAAGGGTTTAAATATGTTTTATTATCAGCGCTATAGTGATGCCGTCGAAATCTTTGAAGACTTACTGGCTGATTATCCGAGGCATTACCTTGCCGGGAAGACTCAGTACTGGATCGGTGAAAGTTATTACTCGCTTCGTCAGTATAAAAAAGCCTACAACGCATTTAATGCTGTGTTTAATACCAATGCCTTTGATAAATACGACGATACCCAGCTCAAATTGGGGTTCTGTTATTTTAAAATGGGTAAAATGCGCTCCGCGGTTCAGGAATTTAAAAATCTCATTACCTACTACCCGAACAGTGATCATGTCACCATCGCCATCCGGCAAATCGGTATTATTCAGCAGTACTCTAAATAAACTGAGATTCACTTTAGAATATAACAAAGCCCTTATCATTTGATGAGGGCTTTGTTATTGTGATAATAAAAAAAGCGAAT
>JAGLUM010000308.1 GCA_023134755.1 Fidelibacterota bacterium
TGCATGGGGCAGCTATGATGCGGGCCGCATCGCTATACTGAAGCGTATGGCAGACAGGATGTGGGAAGCAGATTCCACGGCCTACGTGATTCTGGAGCATTTTGGTGATTTTTTTGAAGAGAACGAATTATCAAATTACGGTATGATGTTGTGGAGAAAGGCACAAGAACAATATGCTGAAGCATCCATGAGCTATTTGGGTAATTCAGATTTTTCAAAAGTATATCATGGAGCCTATGGTTTTAATAAATCCCACGCCGTGGGCTTTATGGAAAGTCACGATGAAGAACGTATGACCTATAAAAATAAAGAATACGGCAACAGTTCCGGAACCTATAATATTAAATATGAAAATATTGCCCTCGATCGCATGGAATTATGTACGGTGTTTTTTCTGAGTATTCCGGGTCCGAAATTGATATGGCAGTTCGGGGAATTGGGGTACGATTATTCCATTAATTATGGCGGTCGTCTCGGAAATAAGCCCATCAAATGGGAATATTATGATGAACCCGACCGTAAGGATGTCTATAATTTATATTCTATCATGAATTTTCTCCGCGCGAATTACCCTGTCTTTAGCAATGGAACCACCGGGGTGGAACTGTCGGTCGGGAACGGTGTTGCCGGAAAACGGATAAAACTCTCCGGTGCCGGTCCGAATGTGGTTATTTTAGGGAATTTTGATGTGGTTGAAACCACAGTAACGCCTGCTTTTCAGCATGGAGGTAGATGGTTCGAGTATTTTCGGGATGATACGCTGATGGTGACGAATACCAATGAAGGGATCGTACTGGCTCCGGGTGAATACCGGATCTATACCGACCAGAAATTGATGGAATCTCCGGTTGCTGTTGAAACGGTAATTCCCAGAGCTTTTGTTTTAAAACAAAATTATCCGAATCCCTTTAATCCCAAAACAGCTATCAGTTACCTACTAACAGCTGACAGCAATGTTGAACTTTCCATTTATGATATCACGGGCCGCAAAATAACAACCCTGGTCAATGATTATCAGGGAGCCGGACACTATACTCTGCAATTTAATGCATCGCATCTTGCCAGCGGAGTTTATATGTATAAAATAAACGCCGGGCGACATAGTGAAACGAAGAAAATGGTGGTATTGAAATAGTTTAATTGAGTAAATTTGTATAAGAGTAAATAACTAATAATTTTAATTGTGAGGAATTACCAGATATCCTATGACTATTGTCCTATCCTTCACATCCCTCTGCATTCTCCTGATAATCGGGAAAGTGCT
>JAGLUM010000309.1 GCA_023134755.1 Fidelibacterota bacterium
ATCCAAAGTTAATTTGATTAACTCTGTAATCCCCCCGAAAAAAGATAGGTATTAAAAGTAGAATTTTCTAACTAACTTGAACGAAGGAGAATTCTATGAAGAAGTCAAAATTTTCAGACAGTCAGATCATTTCAATCCTGAAACAAGGCGAAAACGGAGTAAGTGTTCCTGATTTTTGCAGGGAACATGGAATAAGTAACGCGACATTCTACAATTGGCGCTCGAAATACGGCGGAATGGATGTATCATTGATGAAGGAAATGAAAGCGCTTAAACTGGAAAACAGCCGCTTAAAAAAGATGTATGCAGAAGAACGTTTAAAAGCTGAGATCATGCAGGAGATTGTCGAAAAAAAGTTATAAAGCCGGTTCATCGCAAAGAGCTGGCAAAAGAAATAGTGAAAACAAAAACAATCTCAATAAAAAAGGCTTGTGAAATGATGCATATCAGTGAATCGTGTTATCGCTACTCTAATAAAAACAGCAATGAAAATGAAATGATCGCCAATTGGTTGATAAGCATAATAAATGATCCATTTAAGCGAAGATGGGGCTTTGGCCTCTGTTTTGACTATTTACGGAATGTAAAGGGATTTAAGTGGAATCATAAACGCGTATATCGCATATATTGTGAGCTGGAGCTAAACCTGAGAATAAAGCCCAGAAGAAGGATCAAAAGAGATAAACCGGAGGCATTATCAATACCCTCTACACTAAATCATATGTGGTCGATGGATTTTATGAGTGATTCACTGCGAGATGGAAGAACTATACGTACGTTTAACGTTATTGATGATTATAATCGGGAAGGTTTAGCTATTGATGTTGATTTTTCCTTACCTACAGAACGAGTCATCAGATCCTTAGACCAGCTTATCGAATGGCGGGGTAAGCCAATGTCATTAAGATGTGATAATGGTCCTGAATACATCAATAAAAAACTAAAGAAATGGACAAAGGAGAATGACATTAAGTTGCAATTTATCCAACCGGGTAAACCGACCCAAAATGCCTATATAGAAAGATTTAACAGAACTGCCCGTCATGAATGGTTGAATTTATATCTATTTGATACAATACAACATGCTCAGGACCTTGCAACAAAATGGTTATGGACATACAATAATGAACGACCGCATAAAGCCAATGGAGGCTTCCCGCCAAGAATGGTGCTGGGTGCGGCTTGAAATCTACTTTTGTTACCTGTTAAAAATGGGAGGATTACAGTCTTTTGATACACCAGCAATAATATAATTATTATCGCTTGTTTGAAGAACTGAGTAGCCCACAT
>JAGLUM010000031.1 GCA_023134755.1 Fidelibacterota bacterium
TTCACTTCCCGCTTCAAATGTTTCGCTGTAATCTGCGCGGTCTTCCAGAATATCCAGACTCATAATGACGCCTTCTTGACCAATAGCCCAAAGTTTGTCACCATTATAACGAAGACCCTGGATGGTTTTGTTCGCACCAGTTAGGACCTGTTTCCAAGTCTCTCCGGCATCATAAGAACGATAAACCAAACCGTACTGACCGGCAGCATATACAAGAGAATCATCAATAAATTCAACACAATACATGTCATTACCGCCCGGTACGTCAAATGCTTCAATCAGTGTATCAATATCATCGATCGTTGTCTTATAAATAGCATCACTGGCAGCTACAAGAATTACACCATTGCGCTCTTTGATTTCACGGAATGACATTGAACCGTAATCAGCAACAAGTTCAAAGGTATCCAAAGCAGTGGATTTGCTTATTGAAAATTGACCACTTGACTGGCCTAGCATTGCCATGCCATTACTAAAAACACACATATCATAAACTGTCTTGCCTGAAGCACTTTCAACTTCTGTCCATGTATCACCGTCATTAGTACTTTTCATGAGATTACCTTTGGATCCACCGGCAAAAATATCATCATTCGGTGCAACGTGCAACATATTGATATGTAAATTAGTTCCTTGGGCCATGAAATTATCAATTACTGTCCATGTATCTCCGCCATCAATGGTTTTCAGGATCAACCCGGAGGAACCGCCCATAATGCCGGTATTTTCGTCAATAAATTCAGCTTTATATATGGATGATGTTGCTTTTGTTGCAACATTGGTAGGATAAGGGAAAGTTACTCCATTATCCGTACTCATGGTAAATTCACCACCAAAGGTAGCTGATAAAGCAATTTTATCTTCCGCGGGAAAGGCAATACCATAAAAGCTAATTCCCGGCCAATCATGTAGAGGAACAAAGGTTGATCCGTCTACCGTAGAATATTCCTGGCCATATGAGCTCCAAATAAGACCATTGGTAAGTGATGTAAATGCATTTGTTTTGCATGTTTGCCCAGTACCAACAGATAAGGTATCCCAGTTAGTACCGCCATTGCTTGTTGTGAAAACATTCGTTTCTGATGTAAATACCATAAAATTATTCGCATCAAAACATTCTACATCAATACCTCGTTCGTATGCGTAAGTGTAATCACCTGTTAGAGCCCAGTTAGCACCGCCATCGGTTGATAAATAAATGACGTTGTGGTAAGCAGAAACAACAAAGGTTGATGGAGCAGCGGCAGAAGCACCATACATACGTTTAGAGACTATACCAAAAGGTGGGGTCATGGGATGAGCTGTCCATGAATCGCCACCATCCGTTGTTGTCCAGATAACACCGCTATTGCCATCAGCAAAGACAATACCATTTGTAGCGGTGGCAAATGCAACCCCGCCGTCAAGGTCTTCATCTCCAACAATGGTTGTATCCCATGTTGTACCGCCATCGACTGTTTTCATAAACCAGCCGGCTTTACCTGAAATAAAAACGGTATTAGTATCTAATACATCAATTTCTTTCAGATCAATAACAAATTGTGATGTATCACCAACTTGTGTCCATGTTTCACCGGCATCAACGGTTTTATAAATAAGACCGTCATTACCACAGGTGTATGCTACTGTTGCATTTGCAGCATCAATTTGCCTCATGGTGACACCCTCAGGCAAGAGAATCTCTGTCCAACTGACGCCAAAATCAATCGTTTTTTTAACAACATCGCCATCGACTGTTAAAACCGAAGTGGCACTTAATGTCGCGGCGTCAGTGGGAGCATCAAAGGTAAACGGACCTTTGACCATGTCCCATTGTCCGAATGCAACTGTTGCCAGCAGCAGACAGACAAACATCGTTAACATCTTTTTCATAACTGTCTCCTTTTTAGTTTACTTTCTAATTGTCATTTTTGACGAAACGACAAACCACATGATAAAATGCTTATCGTTTTAATATTGTTTGCAGGTTTTTTCTGTATATATTCAAAATTCAAACCAATATAACCAAAAGAAAAGGATTGTTCAAGATTTATTATAAGGGTGGTATTTTCAAAAAATTCGGTTCCCCAGTAAAATTTCGGGACTTCATGTTCATAAGCCAGATCAAACATCAATCGGGTTTTCGATGAAAGGTACATATTGGCACCGGTATACAGTTTCCATTCCCAGCCGGATTTTATATTCTGAAAGGGGAAAACATATTCGGTATAATCATAGCTGACTTTTCCGGCCTCGGCTCCTACATATGCCTGTTGGATCATGGAGGGTTTATAAACCAACATACTGCCAAAGCGGGAATACGTTTCTTCATTTTCTATAACAAGAGCATTGGAAATCAGCGATTTCCCCCAGTCATTATAGTGAAGATAATCGGCATATATTCGCACAGCTGCAAGACCATCCGGATAAATATTCAAGTTTCCAAGCATGTGGATACCCTGCCGCTGCCACAGACCGCGCTCTTTGATAGTTGAACCTGTTAATTCCGCCCGCGAAATACGCTGCAGACCGGAAATACT
Source organism: Fidelibacterota bacterium (assembly GCA_023134755.1). Taxonomy (GTDB): domain Bacteria; phylum Fidelibacterota; class Fidelibacteria; order Fidelibacterales; family Fidelibacteraceae; genus M50B103. The sequence continues at coordinate 2,520 of JAGLUM010000031.1, forward strand.
GAAATTTCCGGATATTTTTTCACCCGGAGAAAAGCCCAAATGTCCACCATACTCCAGTCCGTTACGGGTACGCTTCTTTTTCACAGAGGATCTTGCAGATTCATTATAAAAAATATTATAACCGATATAGGTTTTGGTCCTTACCTGGCTATAGCTCTTAACCGCTTCGTAAAAAGTCTGATCGTCATAATAGCGACCGTGCACTCCGATTGTTATTGACTGCGTCCGGTAATCAAGACCGACGTTATATCCGCCGTTTCGCATAATGGTAATAGTTTTTGGGAAAGTATCTTTCAGACTGCGTTCAACACCGTAGTTTGCCTCAACACCGAAAAATAGGCGGTCAGTTAATTCAACATTATACATTATCTGCATTTGAGGACCATAATACGTGGTGTTACCCAATGTGGAATCTATCATACTGAAATAATCATCATAAAAATCTTTTTCCATGGAGGCAAAAATATCACGCTGACGGTATTCGTCGTAAGAGATAGTTGTGGAAAAAAAAGACTTCTCATTAATTTGACGGAATGCTGAAAAATCAGCCTGGTATAATTGGGTAGCAAGCGGATCATACGATCTCTGATAAGCAAAATCGGCAAACCGTGTTTCCAAACGAAATAATTCTTTACTTTCCTGATACATAATATAGCTCGCAGGATTACCTGTCAGGTAATATGCGTTCAGGGGCTTTTCATAGTGTTCTAAAAATTGCGCTTTCCATATAAGCGGATCTTCGAATGCAAAGGCAAAAGATGTCACGATCAGATAAAGCGAAAAAATATACTTAATGTATTTATTCATGATGATATCCTGGTGTCGGTGTGTTAATAATAATA
>JAGLUM010000310.1 GCA_023134755.1 Fidelibacterota bacterium
CATGTCAAGCTGAAAAATAAAAATAATATTAGAGACAAAATCTGAGAAAAAAAAGCGTTTAATTTAGTTCTTTTTTTTATTGAAATTCAAGATATCCTTAGATGTTTTTTTAATAAAATATTATTTAACCGTTTCAGCGTCTTTAAATAAGGGAATAGTGCTAATTATTACGCTGAAAAGACAGCTGTTAGCCCTGATTTTAAGGTGACGAAAAAAAATCAAAATCTGTTTAAATGAAAAATTAATTATTAGTATAAAGACTTGTAATTATTGAAATTGTATTGTCAATGAAAATGTTGTTAAAAAAATTAATTTGATTTTATTTTCTACATGTTGTATAATCTTCCTCGTACGATACACCACATATAGTATTTGCACATCTTAACATGATAGGGAATAGGATTTAAATGTCGTTTAAAAATATGTTCAAATATCGCGGCAAATTTGCAAAAAAGGTGGGCGAAGAAAGAATAAACAGCTACCAGCATTTGTATGAACATCTTAGATCAGAAATTGAATTAGGCGACTTGCCCGTTCATGAAGATTATTTGAATCACAACGACCTTGCGGAGAATATTTATAAAAAGAAATATTATCTTCGCGATTACGAAGGAAAATACATTGAGCATCGTCCTGAAGATGTATTTATGCGCATTGCATCGTTTGTAGCTGCGCAGGAGACGTCGAAAATCAAGCAGAAACAATGGGCAGAACATTTTTATCGCGACCTATACAACGGTTACTGGATTCCCGGTGGTCGTGTGCTTGCCGGAGCGGGAGACCTCTATCGACTGAAAACCCTTGCGAACTGCTTTGTGGCGGAAATTGAACAGGATAATATTGAATCCATTTATAAAACAGCAGCGGAATGTGCGCGCACCTATTCCTACGGCGGCGGTATTGGGGTAGATATTACTCCACTGCGTCCCCGTGATTCTATTGTGCATAATGCGGCAGACAGCTCAACGGGTGCAGTATCTTTTATGGATCTGTTTTCCATGACTACCGGCCTTATTGGTCAGTCCGGCCGACGAGGCGCCCTGATGCTAACTATCGACATCAAACATCCGGACATCTTTAATTTTATTAAGGTAAAGAAAACTCCCAATTGGGTGACCAAGCAGATTATTGAGCAGTGTCGCTGGAGCGGGAAATTCAACGAAGAACAGCTATCGGAAGTTAAACGACAGGTGATAGAAAACACCCAGATTCGCTTTGCAAATATCTCAATAAAAGCATCCGATGAATTTATGAAAGCGGTCAAAGAAGAAAATGAATACAGCCGTAATACAATTTTGGTATATCGAAAAAAACACAAGCAGCGTTTAACCGAAGCACTGCAGGATGAAGGCCATTACTATTCATTGGGTATTCCCAGCAAAGATATCGATGATTATGAATTACTGAAGACTTTCCCGGATACGGAAAAATTGAATGAATGGCTTAATGAGAATTTCGACCATACCCTCAAGGAAGAAGATTTAAACGACAAGCAAAAACGCGATGTCTATGGTGATTATTTGATGGATATCGGGAAAGATAGCGGAGAGCTGGCTATAAAATATGCGGGTGATTTCCTGCTGTATTTTGCATCTAAACCCTCTGGAGAAATTCGCCAATTGGTTAAAGCACGCGATATCTGGAATCTTTTTGTGGAATCTAATTATCACTCGGCGGAACCCGGATTGATCCTTTGGAGCAGGATGAGCAAATATTCACCCTCTAACTATGTTGATCGTCCCATTATTACCACCAATCCCTGTGCGGAAGTTCCTCTGGAAGCCGGAGGTGCTTGTAATCTTGGTTCTTTAAATCTCAGTCGCTTTGTAATTGATGGTTTTACGCCCAAGGCGAAAATTGACTGGCCCCAATTACAGATTTCAACGGGGAATTGTATACGTTTTCTCGATAACGTTGTTAGTTGGAATGAAACCCTGAATCCACTGGATAAACAACGGGATGCAGCCAGTGAAACACGCCGTCTGGGACTTGGAATTATGGGTATTGCAGATATGCTTTTTCAGCTTGGTATTGATTATGATTCAGAAGAAGGCATAGAAGTCATGGAAGAAATTATGAGCTTTATTAATGATACGGCATACATGACCTCATCACAACTTGCTAAAGAAAAAGGCGCTTCAGAGATCTTTGATTATAAAAAGTATTCACGGGGTCCCTTTTTCCGGGAATCACTTTCAGATGATACCCAAGGGCACATCAAACAGTTTGGTCTGCGGAATATAGCGCTTACTTCTATTGCGCCAACCGGTTCTATTAGTAATATTATTAAATCATTTGAAATTGGGAAACAGAATTATATCGGAGTCAGTGGGGGTATTGAACCCCTGTTTGCATTGTTTTATACACGGCGGGCAGAGTCTTTTGATAATCAATTGTTCCAGATCTTTCATTCTACCGTTCAGGCTTATCTGGATTTAAATAATTTGGATAATAAAATTAAAGACGTAAAGATGGAGTTTGATTTGGAAGATGTTCTTCCCCCTCATTTCTTTAAAACAGCACATACGGTTTCATATGAACGGCGAATTGAAATTCAGGGTATTTGTCAGAAATATGTGGATCACTCCATATCATCTACTATTAACCTTCCCGAAGATATTGGGCCTGAGGTCATTTCCACTATTTATTTGGAGGCTTGGTCGAAAGGCCTGAAAGGAATTACCATTTATCGTGATGGCAGCCGTTTTCCTATCCTGAGTGTGGAAGGCAAGAAAACCGATTTCCAGGAATATCGCGAGAAGCATTTTGAAATTGAAATCAGCAAAGATGAAGTTGTTGAATTTACCGGAGATGAAGTCATGGTTCTCGAAGACGGCACGTTGTCCACGCCATTTCATCACTTTCGTAAGACTATGGGCGTAACAGATGCCAAAGAAATCGAGGTGGTATGATGTTGAATTACAGCAAAGAATACCGCATTCGAGAGAAAAAAACAGCAAAAAAAGATCTTGATAAACAACATCAAACAATAGTTCTTAAACGTCCGGATGTGGTAGAAGCCAAAGTTTATAAGATAAAAAGCCCTTTTGTCAAATTTAATGTGTATGTAACTCTGGGATACATTATGGAATACGGCCGAAAAAGGCCCATCGAAATATTTATTAATTCCAAGGATTTAACCCACTCGGCAGAGTACGCTATGCTAACCCGTTTAATTTCAGCAATTTTCCGCCGTGCAGGAGATGCTCATTTTATTCTTGAGGAGCTGCGCAGTATTTACGATCCAAACGGTGGATATTTTAATAAGGGAAAATACATTCATTCTTTTTACTCTGAGGTTGCTGATGTTATCGAACGATTTTTCCTTGACGAAGGTATCTTGCAGATACCGGAACAAGGCGAACAAATTAACATACCTATTGAATCTTCTTTGACGGCAGTTCATACCGTTACCGATGATGAAGATGATCCCACAAATAACAATACCTTCAAAATTTGCCCGGAATGCAATAGCCGTGCGCTTAAATTTGAAAATGGCTGTGAATTTTGCGTCCAGTGCGGATATACCAAATGTGATAAATAAATTCGTAAGTCGTGAACGGTAAACGGTGAACAGGAAGCCGTAAATAGCAGGCAGATAAACAAACAAAAAAACTGTCATCCTGAACTTGGTTCAGGATCTGTTTTTTTAGCCGTTATTTGTAATTACATCCGTAAAGCATTATGTTTCTATAATGTTCCCAACCTTCAATCTTTCAATTCCCTAACTTCTCTATTTATACTTTTGCCTTTGTACTTTTGTCTTTGTACTTTTTCAACATGGAATTAATAATGTTTTTATTAAGTGTATTTGTGATCTCATTTACCGGAGCAATGATGCCGGGTCCGGTTACCGCGGTGGTGATTGCAAACGCAAAAAAATCTCCTTATGCAGGATTTGTTGTTGCTGTCGGTCATGCCATAGTAGAGATTCCGTTGATTCTTTTTCTGTCGGTATATGCTGTTAATTTTATGGAAAATACTCTGGTGCATATGCTTATTTCCTTTGCCGGGGCCGCGATGCTGGTGTATCTGGGCATTAATATGATTTTATCGGCAAATAAAAAAATTAAACTGAAAACACAGAACCAAGGCGCCATAATCGGTGGTATTATCACCAGTATAAATCCCTATTTCATTCTCTGGTGGGCAACCACGGGATTGGCGTTAATCCTGCGGGCGACCACCTTTGGAAAAGGTGTATTGATTTTCTTTATCATTACCCACCTTTCAGTTGATTTTCTCTGGGACGGTATTCTTGGATGGTTAACTCACCGTTCAGGTGTATTTAATCATCCCGTTGCACAACGGATTTTATACAGGATACTTGGAAGCTGCCTGTTTCTTATTGCCGTCTATTTTATTTTTTCCGGTATCAAGCTAATAAATTAAACCATTCCGGGCAATAAATAGTCCATTAATTATTTGACTTTTATGATTATTTAACAGAACTTAGTAAGTTTTGTGGGTGTTCATTTATAAGAGGTATTTCAGAACATTGGGAATATTAATATACAAGGCTGCCCCCTCCGGGGACCGAAATTATTACGCGCATCTTTAGGTGTGCGTTTTTTTATATAAATAATTTTATAATGGAGGTTAAATAAACATGCAAAAAGTACTTCAACAGCTGATTCTGCTTCAAGAGCTTGATACCCGTCTTGATGAATTAATTGAAAAGTTGGGAGATTTGCCGGAAACAGTAAAAACATTTGAAAAACAGATTAAAAATGAGAAAGAGCAAAACGAAATTCGGATAACCGGCATTAAAGAAAATGATGTTCTCATTCGAAGTAATTCAGCAAAAATTGAAGACCTCACCGCAAAAATTAAAAAATATAACGAACAATTATTTTTAGTGACGACGAACAGGGAATATGATGCCCTAACAACAGAGATAGAATTTAACGAGAAGGCGATTAAGGATACCAACGATCTGATTCAGCAGTCGGAAAAAGAAAATAAGAATATGAAAGAGGCACACAGTAAAGCTGAACAAAATAGTGAAGAAATGAAAACCAAGCTGGTAGAAGCAAAAGAATCTTTGGCAGTAACCGAAAAAGAGACGGAAAAAGAAAAAGCAGGTCTGGAAGAAAAAAAGAAAACACTTATTGTCCAAATCCCTCGTAATTATTTAAGTGTATACCAGCGAGTACGGAAAGCCCGGCACGGCCTTGCTGTTGCACCATTAATGCGCGATGCCTGTAGTGGTTGCCATAATCGCGTTATTCCACAGAAACGGGTTGACATTTATAAAAAAAATCAAGTAATTACATGTGACTTTTGTGGTCGTTTTTTATACGTCGCAAATGACAATGAGGAAGATGAATAGCTTAAAGTCGGTGAGGTGATCGCCCCGATCCCGAAGCTTCGGGACGGGGAGGAAAGTCCGGACTCCGCAGAGCAGGATGCCTTGTAACACAAGGAATCAGCGATGGTTGGAAAGCGCAACAGAGAGTAGACGTCCACAGATGCCGACATGTCGGCATGTGCGGTCACGGTGAAACGGCGAGGTAAGAGCTCACCGCTTCCAAAGCAATTTGGAAGG
>JAGLUM010000311.1 GCA_023134755.1 Fidelibacterota bacterium
AACTTCACGCGCTGATAGAAGACCGGGTATCCGGTAATTCCCGCGGCATGCTGGCTTCCGGGCTGGAAGTTGTTATTGACAAGCGTAAGGCAGACCGCGAGCGCGTAAATATTCTTACTATACAGGGTGAAACTTTCGACCCGGAAAAAACGTATAAAATTGCTGTCTCTGATTACCTTGCAGAAGGCAATTCCGGTTATGGCCGTTTGACCACACTCGGAGAAAAATACCGGAACAACACCGGGATCATGATGCGCGAGGCACTGCGTGATTATATTGTTGAATTTGGAACAATTGCATCTATTGATTCACGCTGGAAAATTATTAAATAGTTTTTTTAGATAAACTGATGAAAAAATCTGTACTATATATGTTTCTATGGTGTGTTTTATCTGCATCCGTTCTATTTGCCGGAAGTATCAACTGGTTTACACCGGAAACATTCGGGAAACCCTTTATCTCGGATATCCGCAGCAGTATTATCAAATTTGAAGAAGGATTCATTAATGATCTGGGGGATTATTATTATCTTCCGAATTACGACCGCCGACCTATCACAGAAGGGCATGTGGGTACAGATATTCCCCTTCTTTCCTACCGCCGGCATCTCGCCGGGGGATACCTGAAAGCGACTGCTTTGCTCACCGGTTCCTTCAATCTTTTCATGGACAGCCTGGAACCCACAAACCGCATGGTCCTCAATACCGATTACTGGATGGGAACGGAGATCCGCTCTGTCTTTTATCATCCCGCGATCGAAAAGACCGGTCTGCGAAATATCGGACTGCAGATCATGCCTGTCTTTCATGAAAGCACCCACCTGGGTGATGAATTTGTTATGCGCGCATTGGAAGAAAGTTCGGATTTTTATCGTGTTAATGTTTCCTATGAATCCTGGCGGGTTTCCCTAACGTTAAACGATCCTGATACCCTGAAATGAAAGGTAATATCCTTTCCGCGCGTGTGGGAATACAGAGTGTATGGGTAAAAAAAGATGGTTTTTATCAGTATAATCTTCCCGAAACACAAGGTCAGGATCTGCTCATGAGCGAGGATCTTTTTAGTTACTGGTTGCAATTGAATCTGCGCAGAACCCGCGGATTCTTCGCCTCGGACCTTTTTCACCAAATTACATCTTTAGAATTGCGAAACCGCATCAAATACGGCTATGTTGCCAGCGACCCTGAGCGGCGCACATGGAATATCAATGCTTACATCGGCTGGGAATATCAATCTGATAGCGATCGTAAGGTTGGTGGGTATTTACGGGCGTATTATGGCATTAACCCGCACGGGCAATTTAGAAATATTGATCATTTTTATTTTATTGGGTTGAGTCTCGTTTTAATGTAAATCTGTGATGTTTATCACTGTTTGATTATTGTAATAATATCCTTCCTTTTTTCTTGGTAAATTTCCTCAGCGATAAGTTATAAGAGATAAGTGATGAGCGGAAGAGAAGGAGCAATTGATCGAAAAAGTTTTACCTTTGCGGTAAGGGCAATAAATCTCTATAAATATTTGTCAAAAAATAAACATGAATTTGTGATGAGTAAACAATTACTGCGAAGCGGCACCGTAGTCGGGGCATTGGTTTCTGAAGCTAAAAATGCCGAAAGCAAACCGGATTTCATTCATAAATTGGGAATCGCTCAGAAAGAATGCGGTGAAAGTATTTATTGGCTGAAATTATTAGAAGAAACGGATTATATATCAAAAAAACAATTTAACAGCATTGTCTGTGATGCAAATGAATTATTAAAAATGATTCGTTCATTTATCATAACAGCAAAAAAACACTTATAGTTTATCTCTTATATCTTATAGCTAAATTAAGTCCGCACGGGCAATTTAGAAATATTGGTGGGTTTTATTTTATTGGATTGTCTTTGGTGTTAATGTAAAAGGCCTCACACAAAGGCACAAAAAAACAAAGGCGCAAAAAATTTTTAAGACCAGTCAAGAAGCTAAGAGGCTTTCAGCCGAGAAGCTGAAAATGATATCACTTTTTTTTCTTACTTTAATCTTTTTTCTTTTCAAACCCTTTCTTTGTCGGATGATGAGAAAGGGGTTTTTGTTTATAAGCGAAAACATAATTGCTAACGACAATGACAATCATATATTTCTTATCTTATTTTGCCGCATCAGCTTTTGCCCGTTAAAAAAATTGGATGAAAACGCGTTAAAAAGTGTGGTCTTTATGACGAGTCTTGCGAGTCATTTCCGCACTTTAGTGTTTGAATCCAATTTTTAGGAGCAAAAGGTTCAGCG
>JAGLUM010000312.1 GCA_023134755.1 Fidelibacterota bacterium
CGGTAGTATTTTTGCTTGCCGAGATATTTTTCCACTGTTTTTTTCTGAATGCTGGGCTTGCGGAATTTCGCGGTTTCAACCTTTTCCTTAGCAACTTTTCGGCATATGTGAGCTATCTCGCGTTCCAACTGCCGGACACCTGCTTCACGTGTGTAATCCTGAATAATACAACGGACACCTTCATCGCCAAAATAAATATCTTTTTCGGTTAATCCATGTTCTATTATTTGTTTGGGGATTAAAAACATTTTAGCAATATGTGTTTTCTCCGGCAGGGTGTATCCGGAAAAATCTATTAATTCCATCCGATCGCGCAATGCACCCGGGATGGTTTCTGCCCAGTTGCCTGTTGCAATAAACATTACCTTGCTTAGGTCAAAAGGTGTTTCGAGATAATGATCAGAAAAGCTGTAATTCTGTTCCGGATCAAGGACTTCCAAAAGTGCGCTGGAAGGGTCTCCTTTATAATCCGCACCAAGTTTATCAATTTCATCCAGAATAAAGATAGGATTATTAGAAGCGGCTTTTTTAATGCCATGAATAATACGTCCCGGCATAGCACCAATGTAGGTGCGCCGGTGTCCCCGGATTTCCGCTTCATCGCGGACGCCGCCAAGGGACATACGGTGTACATTTCGACCCATAGCACGGGCAATGGATTTTGCTACCGAAGTTTTACCTGTTCCCGGAGGACCCACAAAACATAAGATTGGGCCCTTAACGGCAGCTTCCGGATCGCTTTCTAATTTTAATTTTCTTACTGCAAGATATTCGAGGATACGCAGCTTTATCTTATCCAGTCCGTAATGATCTTCATTAAGAATTTTAGCAGCATTTGCTAAATCAATTTCATCATCGGTGGAAACTGACCAAGGGAGCTCAGCTATAAGTTCAAGGTAAGTGAGAGTGACATTATACTCCGGGGACTGCTTGGACATGCGTGATAAGCGTTCAATTTCACGATCTGCCGTTTCCTTCGCTTCTTCCGGCATATTCGCGTCATCAAGTTTTTGTTTGAGGTCCACAATACGTTCATCTTCATCTTCACCCAGTTCCTTGCTGATGACCTTCAGTTGTTCACGCAAGTAATACTCCCGCTGGTTCTTGTTAATAGAATCCTTGACATCCGATTGGATCTTTTCCCCGATTTTTGCTTTTTCCATTTCTCTGTGCAAGAGTACGGAGGCATCAGAAAGGCGCTTATTGATATCCAGGTGTTCGAGAATATGCTGTTTTTCTTCTACGGAGATATTTAACATCGAGACCACAATATCAGCCAGATTGCCTTCTCCGGTGGCGTTCATCATCATGGTGATATTATCTTTAGAGAGATAATCGGAAATCTCTACGATTTCTTTGAAATATTCCTTCAGTTTTTCACGGACTGCTACTGTTTCAATATTGTCTTCGAAGGTTTCATGAATGCGTTCCACAATCCCATGATAATAGGGGTCCCGCGTAGTAATGGAGTGGATTTTAACGCGTTCAATACCCTGAACAATGACACTGCGACTTTGATCGGGCATTTGAAATACCTTCACAATTTTTGCCAGGGTGCCGTATTTATATAGATCTTCTTCGACCGGATTTTCAATAGAAATATCTTTTTGTGCAACCACAACAAAGATATTATCTCCTTTCATAATATCTTTCAACAATCGTAAGGAATGTACCCGTCCGATATACAGTGGAATGATCTGCTGGGGAAAAAGTACGGTATTCCGCAGGGGCATGATCGGACTTTCTTTTGGAGTATTGTATTTATCCAGAATACTTAGATCAAAATTAGCAGGTTCGAATTTATTCATTTGTTTCTTCTACCTCTTCTTGTTTTAGGTCATCGTGGTCATTGCCAAAAAATACCGGTTTTTTTGAGGAAACACGTCCATCTTGTTTGATTCGAAAGGATTTGATGGTCGCGCTGCCATGCAATGGCATAATATAGAATAATTTTAATACACGAACAACACGCATAGTTACTTTTTCATCAGAACGTACTGTCACAGGATCATAAGTCTGCGTTGCCCAGTGCCCGGAATGCATCTGTTTGCCTTTCAGCCAGAGGAGCATCTTTTCAATGCGTGGATCTTCATAGCTGAAATTCAATCGTGTTAGCATTTC
>JAGLUM010000313.1 GCA_023134755.1 Fidelibacterota bacterium
GTGCGTTTGAAGAGGTCAAAGAACGTGTAGCCGCGATCACACCGGTACCCGGCGGGGTTGGACTGATGACTATCGCAATGTTGATGCAGAATACCGTAAAAGCAGCTGAAAATCAGGTAAAAAACATGAAAAAACATGGTCAATAAACAAAAAAATCAACGACGATATTTTTTCCCATTCTTTTTAATTCTATTTATTGGACTTACCGGCGTCTTTTTTACGAAAACGGACGTCGGTTTTAACATTGTATATAAAATTTTACGTAACCAGATCAATAAACACTTTGATTATTCATTTTCTATTCATGAATTGAATAAAAATCTGAACGCAGATTTACAAGCTAACTATCTGGAATTTGCGAATGATGATTCTTCGATCGTTCTGTCGATTGATACCATAAACATCAATTATTCGGGTATTTTTGAATTGCTTGGCAAACGTCATCTTGATAGCCTGAGTTTAATTGAGCCAAAAATATTTATTCGAATAAATGAACGTGACCGGGACCTATCGGAGATACCTGATTTTACGTTTCCCGATGTACACATCAGTAATATCCGAATGAAAGATGTGCAATTATATATTCAGACTCCGGATACTCTTGTACATCAGATGATTCAATACGTACAATTAGAGTATTTAGGGCGCAAGGATGGTGCTGTATTGCACATTGATGACATGCAGATGGTAAATGAAGCATTAGATCTCCAACTTTATGATTTATCCAGTGAAATTGTATTTAAAAATGATATTGCGAAAATGCGGAAATTGAATTTTAAATTGAATGACGCTCAGTTTGCATCATCCGGAAAAATCCGTTTTATTGAACCCTTTCGCTTTCAGTTTTCTTTCAATGTAAAAGACGTCGATATTGAAAAATATCTGCATACTCCTATTTTCTATCCCGAGGATCAGATTAATATGCAGCTTGATGTAAGGGGGGATTTTAAGGAATTTTCCGCAACCGCTAATTTTTCAGGCACACTGAATCAGGAAAAAATACATTATGCAAATATCAATATGGAATATAAAAATGATTATCTGCATCTGCTGAAGGCAGGCTTTAAAAATTCCAGCACCAATATCTCCCTGTACGGCTCATACGGTTTAAAAGATAAATACATTACAACAACCTTTACTTCACTTGCGTTTACCCCTTCGGAATGGATCGAATCACTGCCGGAATTTGATTTTCAGGGATTTTTTCGGGCAAGCGGATACCTTGATGACAGGCTGAGGGTAAGTTATGATTTTGACTGTAATGAGTTCTATGGTATTGAAAAAACTACCTTACGCGGTGATATTTTCTTTTATGGTTTGAATGATATTGTCCTGGATTCAAGCAATTATATTTATTTACCGGACGGACTACTGAAAATGCACGGAAATATTACGAATCTAGATTCTATCAATTTGGATATTTATGGTGATATACACACCTTCAATGATCTTGAAATTCCAGATTTAGGTACTCTGAAAACCGATAATATGATGTTGACATTAAAATTACTTGGGCGCTTAACCGATCCTGATATACAATTGAACTTTAACCTGGATACTTTGGTCTATGATATTTATAAAATCAATAACTTGAATGTATCTCTTTACAGCAACAAAATCATATCTAACCCCCAAGGTGGAGTATTGATTTCATTTGAAAATGCAGTGGTAGATTCCTTTCTTATTGGTTCATTGGAAACCTATGTACGGGTGGATGAAGATATGATTTATATGGATTATCTTGAAATTTCGCATGAAAATTATCTGATAAATTTATCCGGTTCAATTAAAGATTTCAAGGAATTCACAATTAATACCATGGAGGGAAAATATCAGGGCCAGGATGTCTATTTACTGGATACGCTATCCTTTTCTATAGATGATAATGGATTTTCCCTTTCACGATTTGATATCTTATACCGGGAAGCCCTTTTATACGGTTCTATGGATGTTAAAAATGATTCTATTTGGGGAAGCATAAATATTACCGGAGCCGAACTCAATTCCCTGCCCTTGATCTCAACTATGCTGGACGGCGTGGAAGGAGTAATAAAAATAAATATTGATATTGACGGATACCTTGACAATCCAGTGATCAATGCCAATATGGAATTAAAACATGCCCATGCATTTGGGCTGGATGCTGAACGCATTCATTCACAAATGCAGTATAATGATAATATTCTTCAGATCAATAACTTCAGGATAGATATTGTTGATGACCGTTCAGTGAATTTTCGTGCTGAGTTACCGGTAAATATTAATTTTAACCGGAAATCTTTTTTTAAAATTCTTCCTGAAGATTCTGTGTGGGCGGAATTTACACTTTCACAGACTCGTTTGTCAAAAATACTCCCCTTTATTATTAAAAAATTGCCAATAACGGGCGATGGTGACATTTCCGGAGATATTTATGGAACATTGAATGACCCTATAATAGATGGAAAACTTTTTGTTTTAAATCCTGTCATTGGTAAAATTATTGCAGATACATTGATATCAAAATTTCATTATTTCAAAGAGAACTTATATTTTAATGAAGCCTATATTATCGCAAATAACGGGTATTATCATGGGAATGCATCAATTCATATAGATCTGCGCTATAATGCTCCGGGTAGTCGTTTTTCGCCCGACAGCAGTATCTATGCCTATGTACAGGGCAACGATGATGAATTGTTGTACCTAACACCATATCTAGGCTTTGTGGAATCATTAACCGGGGATTTTTATACCGAATTGGAAATAGAAGGTTCATTTAATGAGACTGTAAAGAACGGAAGTGTTCGTATTAATAATGGTCACCTGATCTTGGGTGTTCTTGGAAATGAAATTGAGAATCTTAATGGCGAAGCAGTTATAACAGATAATATACTTAATGTTGATCTTCAGGGAAAACTGCCATCCGTATCCTACACTCTGGCCGGTATTTTAGGATTAACCAATCCGAGTATTTCTGAGGAATATAATTTTACGGTAGGGGGTGACATGAATATGACACAGATGTTTAAACCCGTGTTTAATCTTTCCCTTACCGGAGATCAAATTTCCATTGTAACTCTGGATGAAAGTATCAATATGACTACGGGTGAAGTTGATCTAACTATCACGGGTCAGGATACATTATTAATTTCCGGTGATGTGAATATTCAGGAAGGGTTGATCGAGGCGTCATTTAATAATCGGCCATCGGAGGTAAGGGATAACACCCGTGATGGCAGACTATCCACGGAATATGCTATTAATACGGTTATTGATAAAATATATTTCCGCAACCAGTTTATCGATGCAACTTTGGAGGGAGAGTGTATCTTGTTGAAATATGCTTCGGAGGATAAAGTACGGATTGGGGGACAACTGGATGTAACACAAGGTTTTTTCAACTATTGGGCATCGGTTTTTGAACTTGAAGAGGGAAGTATCCTGTTTGACCAGTTTGAAGGCAATCATGAGCTGAATTTTAGAGCATCTAAAGATATCAGTGGCGGAAACCGTATTATTGCTTCTATTAACGGAGAAATAGATAATTTGGAAATCGATTTTGTTGACGAAGATAACCAAATGAGTAAAGCAGAAATTATCCAGGAATTAACCATTGGGGAATTTTCCGACCTGAATACCGGCTCTGCTATGCAGGCCACAACAGCCTTGTTGGCATTAGTAGAACGCCCGATAGAACAGCAGGCTCAGAAATTGGGTGGAATTGGGGGTCTTGACCGGATTGACATCAAGGGCGGTGAAGGTACCTATATTGACAGTACAACCGCAGTGGTTGTGGGTGGACGTATTGGACGCAATTTTTATTTAACCTACGAGGGATCACGATCTGATCCCCTGAATATCGAAATTGAATACCGTATTAATAATCGATTATCTATTGTTGGGAGTGCCGATGAAGAAAGTGTATCCGGTGCTTTTCGCCTGAGGATTCAATACTAATGAAACGCTTTCTGCTAATATTTCTGTTAATTTTGTCAGCAGGACTTCTTTTTGCTCAAGATGAGGATGTTCTGTTAGATTATAAATTGCGCAAGGTAATATTCAAGGGTAACCAGAGTTTCAAGAATAATCAGTTAAAACAGATTATTGATATCAAACCGGTAATAACAAAACGCGGTATGCAGCGAATATCTTACCGTTTTATCAAATCACAGACAAAAACAATTAAAAATTATTATATCAGTGAAGGGTTTTTAAATTGTACAGTACAGGATTCTTTGATTATTTATGAAAAAGAAGCCCTGCATCTATATTTTAATATTAATGAGAATGAACGCTTTACCCTCAAACAAATATCTATTGAAGGAAACACACTACTCAGTGACGGAGAGATTCTTGAAATACTGGACCTGCGTATTGGTGACCCCTTTCGACAATATATTTATTACAATAATTTCAAGAAAATACTTTCACGATATAGTGAGTTAGGGCATCCTTTTGCAACTATCCGGGAAGAATTTGACTGGAGTTCAAACCTGGAAATTACTTTGTATATTAATGAAGATATGTCCTACCAGGTAAAGAATATCAGTATTAAAGGAAATAAAACCGTCTATGAAGAATCAATACGAAAGCATTTGAAAATTGAAGAAAACACACCATATCAATTGGAGAAAATTAATAGAACACAGGACCGTATCTATGAGATGGGAGCATTCAACTCGGTAAATATTGTTCCTGTGAAACCGGATTCAACAGCCCAGACCCTTAATCTCGACGTGAATGTTGTAGAAAGTAAAACCCGGCGTTTTGATGTGCAGTTTGGTGCCCGCCAAGGGTACACAGAAGAAATTAGCTATTCTTCACTGTTCATTCAACCGGAATGGGTTCATAAAAATATTTTGCACCGGGCTCACAGGTTAAGCATGGGTGTAACATATGAAGCTTTATTTCACAATATTCGCATTGATCATGCAGTTAACGCAGAGATTGCATATACTGTCCCATGGCTGGTTGTATTCCGACTGCCAACCACATTAAAAATATACTACGATCGTAATGTATATTCTCCTTTTAGCGACAGAAATGTCGCTAAAAATGATACAATAACCGATTACGGAATTAATTTGTCCAGTATATGGCGTTATAATCGCAAAATATATACTCGTGGCTCATTTGCATTAAAAAATGTAAAAAGTGAATCATCTGGTAAAGGTTTTGAGCCCTTAACTGAGTTTACTCTGCAGTCACGGTTTGACAACAGAGATAATTTTATCTACCCCACAAAAGGTTGGAACATTCTTTTATATGGTGGGTATGTGGTAGGTATTCAAGAAGCGACGGAGACACAGTATTTTCGGCTTGAAACATCTATAAATCGATATACGACTATTTTTCGTAATTTGGTTTTAGCAATGCGCATTGATATTGGACAGTTCTTTGACAGAAAAACGATTGATCCGCTATATCTCTACCGAATGGGAAGTGAAACAACCGTCCGGGGTTGGTTCCAATCTATTGGTGACCTTTATCAAATTGTTGATCCTGATCAGCCATCAATCTTAGATACACTCTATGCCGGTAAAGCAAAATTAATGGCAAATGTTGAGCTTCGATTTGATTTGATATGGAATTTTGGCGTTAATGCCTTTATTGATGCAGGTCGGCTTGATAATGATTTTAGTGAAGTTTTGAATTGGGACGGGTATTATGTGAATACCGGCTTTGGGATATACTATAAAACCCCAATTGGCCCCATTCGTATTGAATTGCCGATAATTATTAACGACCCGAATATTGGACTGAATCGTGATCCCGAAAGAACTTTTTTTACTCGAATCAAATTTGGTCTTTTATTTGCCTTTTAGATATGAAATAATTTAAATTACCTGAACGAAAATGTTAATTAAGGAGTAAAGAAAAATGAAAAAACTGATCGTAATATTATTTGCAGTGGGCATCCTGATATCCTCATGTTCAGATAATCGAACTGCAGAAAAAATGTTTCAAGACGGGACAAGTTTATACAAACAAGAAAAATATTCCCGGGCAATAAAAACCTTTGAAAAACTGTCTAAGATGTATCCGGAAGATCCCTTAGCGGTAAAAGCATTTTACCGTCTGGCCGAAATTTATGCCAGTGATTTACAGGATTTTGAATTCTGCATAAAAAATTATTCTTATATTGCGGATGAATATCCCTCGCACACTGATGCCCCCAAAGCACGTTTTATGGCAGGATATACTTTAGCAAATATTATCAAGGATTATGATCGGGCAAAAATAGAATACAATAAATTTATTCGTGATTATCCCAACCATCCACTAATTGCATCAGTCGAATTTGAATTACGGAACCTGGGTAAAGAATTGGACCAAATTGAAGAATTAAAAGGTATAATGAAAAACGCTATAAGTGAGTAAAAAGGATAATACATGGATTTTAATCTTGCAATATTAAATGAACAAATTCAAAAAGAAAGTGTATTTGTAGATGCGATCCAATCCGAGTTGAAAAAGGTTTTGGTCGGACAGGAAAAAATGGTCCAGCGCCTGTTGATTGGTCTGCTGGCTGAGGGACATATTTTACTAGAGGGCGTTCCGGGACTGGCAAAGACCCTTGCAGTAAAATCATTAGCTCAGGCTATTAATACAAAATTTCACCGCATTCAGTTTACCCCGGATTTACTGCCGTCGGATTTAATTGGAACCTTGATCTATAATCAGAAAGAATCATCCTTCGAGGTAAAAAAAGGACCGATTTTTGCGAACATTATTTTAGCTGATGAGATTAACCGTTCACCCGCAAAAGTTCAGGCCGCGCTTTTGGAAGCCATGGAAGAAAAACAGGTCAGCATCGGTGACACAACCTACCTCCTGGAAGAACCCTTTCTTGTTTTGGCAACACAAAATCCCATTGAACAGGAAGGAACATATCCATTACCTGAAGCTCAGGTTGACCGTTTCATGTTAAAGGTAAAAGTTGATTATCCAAGTCAGGAAGATGAGATGAAAATGCTGACTCTATTAACTGCAAACGTGCTTCCTGACGCTGTATCTTCAGTAGTGAAACCCAAACAAATATTAAATGCACGCAAAATTGTTCGTAGCATTTATGTGGATGAAAAAATTCATAAATATGTAACTGATATTGTATTTGCAACACGGTATCCTGATAAATTCAAGCTTGAATCCCTCCGCGGTTTAATTGATGTTGGGGCATCACCCCGTGCATCACTTAATTTGGTAAAGGCAGCAAAAGCCCACGCTTTTTTACAGCACCGGGGTTATGTAACACCTGAAGATATTCGTGAGTTGGGTATGGATGTATTACGTCACCGCATACTTCTTTCTTTTGAAGCAGAAGCCGAAGATGTTACAGCAGAAGATATAATCAAAACAGTATTTGATACTATTCCGGTTCCGTAACGATGCTTTCCAAAGATATATTACATAAAGTAAAACAGGTTGAAATTCAGACACGCCGGATCGTGAACGACGTATTTTCCGGGGAATACCGTTCAATATTTAAAGGAAAGGGAATGTCATTTTCTGAAGTTCGGGAATATCAGCCCGGAGACGATGTTCGGATGATCGACTGGAATGTAACAGCCCGCAATAATAAACCTTTTATTAAAATAATGGAAGAAGAACGGGAATTAACCGTTTATTTTTTGGTTGATGTATCAGCATCAGGTCATGTTGGAAGTACGGAGCGCTTTAAAAGTGAACTCGCTGCTGAACTTTGTGCGGTATTGGCTTTTAGTGCTATTAAGAACGGAGATAAAGTTGGTCTGATAAATTTTACCAGTGATGTTGAAAAATATTTAGCTCCCCGAAAGGGCAAGAAGTATGCCATGCAGGTTATACGAGATGTATTGTTCGGTGAATATGAAGGAAAAGGCACCCGCATTGAAAAAGCTCTGGAGTTTTTATCCCGCGTGGCACACAAACGCAGCATCGTTTTTCTTTTAAGTGACTTCTATGATACAGATTTTGACCATGCGTTGAAAGCTGTTTCCAATAAACATGATTTAATTATGGTGCATATTGTTGACCCGCTTGACAAAGCATTGCCGAATGTTGGATTGTTCTCCTGTTACGATGCAGAATCCGGTGAGAAAATGATTATTGATACATCTCTTAAAAATGTTCGGGACACCTATGCGCAACGTTATAATGAACGTACCCGGAAACTGGAAATTATGTGCCGTAAAAATAAAACAGATTTAATTCATATTGATACTGATACTTCCTACATTAAACCTTTAAACCGATTTTTTAAAACAAGGGGGAAACGTCAATACCGATGAAACGCTTTATATTATTGCTTACTATCGCGGGAATGCTTATTGCTCAGGATGTCCATCTCAAGATGAATATTGATGAACAGAATGTATTTATTGGCGATAGAATTCATATTACCTATATCATGAGCGGACCGGAAAAGTATTTTTTTATGATGCCTGATGTACAAGAATGGATTACGGATATTGAAATATTAGACAGCCGGACAAAGTCTCAAATTAAAAAACGCCAGAATATTGTCAGCTTATACCTGGAAGGTGTAACATTTGATACCGGATTTGTCCATATTCCTTCCATGCCTGTTGTATTTGCAGATTCTACGGGATTTGGCACACGGGATACACTCTATACACCTGAAAAATATATTTATATCCAATCAATATTAGACAGCAATACTTCCGCGATTGCCATGAATCCTCCGATTCCTCTATATCTTATGACCTGGTGGGAATATTTGATCACAGCAGTATTTCTTGTATTAAGCATCATGTTATTATGGCTTGGTATTCACCATCGTAAATCACAAAAGCCGAATATAGAGCAGGTATGGAAATCTCCCCGCGATAAAGCTCGTCATGCAATTAAGACCCTTGAATCACAGAAATACCCCGAAAAGAAACAATGGAAATCATTCTATCTGGAATTAACCCACATATTACGTGAATATTATGAAGATATTCATTTTATTCATCTTCATGACCTCAGCACGTCAGAATTATTACCGGTTTTAAAACCCTATGTGAACCTTGAATGCTACCGGAAATTATGTTTGTTTTTTCAGTTTGCCGATCTTATTAAATTTGCTAAAGGTATTGCCGATGCAAAACAGTGTAAAAAGGATATTACTTTGGTTAAAACTATTGTTGTGGAAGGAAATCGGCAGTATAATGAAGTGGAATTAATGACTTAAAGTCCTGGCGATCCGGGGCCTATATATTATTCCGTAGGGGTATTAAAAGGAAAACTATGCTCAAAATCGACCATGTTACAAAACGCTTTACCGGTATTACTGCAGTTAAGGATATATCCCTTGAAATATCAAAAGGGGAAGTCTTTGGATTTCTTGGTCCAAACGGTGCCGGTAAAACGACGGTTCTGCGCATGATAATGGATATTATTCAACCGGACGAGGGAAGTATTAGCATTAATGGTGTACCCAGTATTCACTGTGAGTACAGCAAGATCGGGTATTTACCGGAAGAACGCGGTATTTATCAAAAGGCGAAAGTTGGGGAGGTGGTAGAATATTTTGGTAAATTGAAATCCTTATCTTCCCAGGAAGCCAGAGAGCATGCCAATATATGGTTTTCCAAGCTGCATATTGAAAACTTAGCGAATAAAAAGGTATCTGAATTATCTAAAGGGAATCAGCAGAAAGTTCAGTTTATTATTTCCGTGATAAATGAACCCACTTTAATGATATTTGATGAGCCTTTTACCGGATTGGATCCGGTAAATCAAAAAATATTACGGGATATTATTTCAGATTTTAAATCCCAGGGACGAACGGTTATATTAAGTACTCATCAAATGGCAAAGGTAGAAGAAATATGTGATACCATGTGTCTGATCCATAAAGGAGAGATCATTAGCTACGGGATTACTCGGGAAATTATGGATCAACATGGCGGCCGCTTAGATGATGCCTTTATTGCGTTGGTTGGAGATAACAATGAGTAAGATCCTGACAATAGCCCATTGGGAACTAAAACGCGGTGTTAAATCCAAAGCTTTTTTAATTTCTATGTTTATGCCGTTTGTTTTACTTCTATTCTCAGTTATGCCTACAATTTTTGCTCTTCGTGGAGATATAGATGAAAAAAATATGGGAATCATTGATCAGGGAAATAACATTTATACTGATGTATCTGATTATTTTTCAAAAACTTCTATCAACGACCAAGGCAATCCGGTTTATACCATACAGGAATATGTTTCCACCCCCTTAAATCATGATACACTCATTCAAACCTTGATCCAGGATAATTATGTGAGTATCGTAATTGTTTTGCAGCCTGATTTTATGAAAACAGCACAGGTCCGGATATTTCACGGTGGTGATGTGGGCACCGAGGAAGTATTCCGACTTGAGAATGCTTTGAGACGGTATACGATGGAACAACGTATCATATCTCTCGGACTGACAAAAGAAGATATGAAATATGTCCTTGATAAACCTGATATTACTGTCTATGAAGTAGGAAGAACAGGTGATGCGAAAAAATCGAATTTAATTATAAAATATGGTGTTCCCGGTGTGTTTTTGTGGCTGTTGGTAATGGGAATTGTCATGAGTTCTTCTATGCTTATCAGCGGCGTGATCGAGGAACGCTCGAACCGGATCATTGAAATTATGATGTCCAGTATAAAACCCTATGAATTAATGGCAGGTAAGATTCTTGGTATTGGATTGCTTGGTGTTATTCAAATTTCTGTATATTTAGTTATTCTCTTGGCATTTACTATGTACGGTGGTTCGTTCATCAATATAGACATATCACCCCGGGATGTTTTTACTCTCGATATTATTTGGTATTTTGTTTATTTCATCATGGGATATTTTATGTATGCGTCATTATATATTAGTTTGGGTTCATTATATGACAATGAACGGGACGCCCAGCAATCGGTAGGTTTCTTATCTCTATTTGCCGTTTTACCCCTGATGTTAATCCAACCCCTTATGCTAAACCCGAATACATCCTTAGCTACTATATTATCTTTTATTCCCCTTACAACACCCTTTATGATGATATTAAAGATAGGAATGTTATCCGCACCGCTTTGGGAGATAATAGCGATGATGATATATCTGATCGCCTGGATTCTCGGTATTACTTGGATCGGCAGTAAGATATTCCGGACTACCATCCTTATGTATGGTAAACGGGCAACACTCAAAGAAATTATTCAATGGATTCGCGCATAGAATTTGTTAACACATTGAGAAAAAATTTACTATATTCCGCTTGAAAAAAATATAGGAGAATATAAATGTCACAATTAACGATCGAAGTCACCGATCAGAATTTTCAAGAGAAGGTTTTAGCAAATCCATTACCGGTATTGGTAGATTTTTGGGCTCCCTGGTGTGCTCCATGTACGATGATCGCTTCAAAACTGGAAGAACTTGCCAAAGAATATGAAGGTAAAATTAATATCGCTAAAGTAAATGTTGATCATTCTCCCATGGTCGCAGGGCAGTTTGGTATTCGTTCTATTCCGACACTTCTTTTTGTTAAAGGCGGTAAAATCATTGATCAGGTTATCGGCAATGTCCCCAAAAATGACATTGAATCTCGAGTAAAAACACTGATTTAATACATAAGCACGTGGATATCACGAGTTTTTTTATATGAATGTATCTACGGTAAAAATAACTATCATAGGCCAGGTCCAGATGGTTGGATATCGATGGTATGTCAAACAGTACGCAGATATCCTCGGAGTAACCGGTTATGTCCGGAATGCTTCACGGGGATGGGTTGAAGTACTTGCACAGGCTAAAGAAGACGATCTTGACACCTTTATTGATTATTTGAAAAAAGGTCCTTCCAGAGCCCGTGTTGACCGTATAATAAAAGAGCCATGTAACGAAAATATAAAGTATCAACGTTTTTTAATTAAGATGTGATTGATATGAATTGTAAGATAGCATTAGCACAAATTAATGTAACAGTTGGTGATATTGCAGGAAATGCAGAAAAGATCATCAATTCTATTAATAAAGCGAAAAGCCATCATGCTGATATTATATTATTCCCCGAATTAACTTTAAGTGCATATCCTTCCTTAGATTTAATACTGGAAGAAGAATTTATTAATGCCAATCAGACTAAACTCTTGGAAATTACAAAACATGTGCAGGATATCATTGCAATTATTGGGGTGATATATTCTCACAACGGACATCGCTATAATGCTCTTGCAGTTATACAAAATGGTCAGATCATCGATTATGTCCTGAAAACAAATTTACCGACCTATGATGTTTTCGATGAATTGCGATATTTTCATCCGAATACACAGCCACACCCTATTTCTGTACGGATAAAAGGTAAAACATATAAACTAGGTATTGAAATTTGTGAAGATCTCTGGGATGATAGATATGATATTAAAGTGACCCGTGATCTGGCGAAGCAAGGAGCAGATATAATTTTAAATGCGAGTGCGTCACCTTTTTATACAGGAAAAATGAAGCAACGTATTGTCCTTGTTCGTGAAAAAGTCGAAGCATTTCATCTTCCCTTTGTGTATGTGAATCTGATAGGTGGTCAGGATGAGTTGATTTTTGACGGAAACAGCTTTGCATTGGACGCGGAAGGCCGGTTTGCCGCGCATTTACCGGCATCTCAGGAAGCAATTGCCTATTGCAGTTTTAAAAATGGTCGTGCAGAGAATCCGCAGGCAGATCCGATAATGCATGAATTAAAGGAACTGCGAGCCGCACTTATTCTCGGTATCCGGGATTATTTTTATAAAAGCGGATTTAAAGATGCGGTTATCGGCTTAAGCGGTGGTATTGATTCCGCTTTGGTTGCTGTACTGGCTGCCGAAGCTCTGGGTCCAGATCATGTCTACACCTATGCAATGCCTTCGCAATTCAGCAGTGATCATTCTTTTGTGGATGCGGAGCAATGTGCAAAAAATTTACATATTCATTTTGATACTATTCCAATTGAATCTGTATATAAAAGTTTTCTTAACGCATTGAAAAATCCTTTTTCCGGGACGTCCTTTGGACTGGCTGAAGAAAACCTTCAGGCCCGCATTCGCGGTTCAATTCTCATGTCCATATCTAATAAGAAAAATGCTCTGGTACTGACAACAGGTAATAAAACGGAGCTCGCTCTTGGATATTGCACCTTGTATGGTGATATGTGCGGTGCTCTTGCGCCTATCAGTGATATGAATAAGCCGGATGTTTACCGTTTGGCAAACTATTTAAATGAACAATATGGTTTTGATATAATACCGGAAAATACGATCAGCAAACGACCTTCTGCAGAACTGGCAGAGGGACAATATGATCCTTTTGACTACGATATTGTTAGTCCAATCGTTGATGATCTGCTTTGCCAGAATAAAAGTATAGAACAATTGATTAAAAAAACTGCGGATCCTGAATTGGTTTATAAAATATTTCATTTGATTCGGGCAACAGAATTTAAACGCTGGCAGGCGGCACCCGGTCTACGTATTACTCCCAAGGCTTTTGGACAGGGACGAAGAATGCCATTGGTTAATCATTTTACCTTCTAATTTTTTATTTTTTACATCCTGTGATGATGGTCACAAAAAACCATTCGTATAGCATATTTATTTAAAATTCTTTATCCGCTTAAGATAATTCCCTAATTTTATGATCAATAAAATAGTGGGGGACATGCCATCATCATTTACAGCACCTGCCGTACGTTTTGCGTTAATTTTTTGCGCAGGTATTTTTTTACAACTCTTTTTATTATGTCCTATATGGGTAATAGCGCTGTTGTTGTTATGCACGCTTGTTTTAATTGCTCTATATCATTCATGCCCAATTTCAGAATATTTTTTTATTCTTTGTATTCTGCTTTCCGGAATGTTGCGCTGTGCTATGGCAGAGCAGCAATTCCAGGAAAAATGGGAAATACCGGAAAGAGATACCGCTCTGGATATTACCGTTCTCCGACAAAAAACCACACCATATTATATAGCTTCCTATACTGTAGAAGCTGAAATTGATAATCAGCGCTGCCGCGGGACAATGTATGCAAAAGCAAACATGCCAGTGCTTATTCCCGGGAAATCATATCATGTTAGTTCAGTTCGTCTGAAACGCATTACATCTAATGTCAATCCCTATGATTTCAATTATCTGAAATATGCAAAAGGGAAGGGGATCACCCATTCCTTTAATGTAGATTCGAAAGCAGTTATAAAAGAAACGGCAATAGAACTTCCGATGCGGTATGCGGCTTATTATATCCGCACTCAAATTGCTGTCCGTTTCTTATCCGTATTAGGTATCGAAAAGGGAAGTCTGGTAAATGGACTATTACTAGGGATGAAATCAGAAATTCCCGATTGCATTTCAAATATGTTTCGTCAACTTGGCATTAGCCATCTGCTGGCAGTTTCCGGGTTGCATGTGGGATTGATCGTTCTGATCGTATATCAGCTGTTGCTAAGTCTGTCTCTTCCGCGTATTCCCCGGACACTGCTAATATGTGTTTTTTTAATCTTTTATTGTTATTTAACCGGAGGATCACCTTCTGTCATACGATCTTCTTTGATGACAGCTTTAGTACTCTTAGCACCCGTGTTTCAGCGAAGATATCACGCACTTAATGCTGTTGCGGCAACAGCCGTAATACTTTTACTAATCAACCCTTTCTATCTTCGCGATGTTGGATTTCAGTTCTCTTTTTCTGCCGTATGCGGGATATTGATCGGATATCAAATCCTGAAAAATATGGTTTCATTTACCCCGCGCAATCGGGCAGTACGCTATGCATATGATATGTTATTGGTGTCTGCCAGCGCAGCTTTATTTACAGCTCCCATCGCTTTATTCTATTTTAACACCTTTCAACTTGCCTCACTAATGTTAAATATTATTGCCATTCCATTAACATTTTGTGTGATGATATGTGCCATGCTCAGCATACCGTGTTTGTATTTCCCCTCTTTTTTTAGCGACATTGTATTACATGCTCTGGATATGGGTATTTGTGCATTTCGCGGCGTACTGAGACTTGCATCTATGTCCGGAATATGGACACTCAGCATTTCATCGTATTGGAAACCATGCATTATTGGGGCAGTGTTGATATGCATTTTATGTGTTTGTATACACAACAAAAGAATAAAATATATATTTTGTATCCTATTGGCACTTTTTAGTAGTTTATGGTTTTATTTCAGCACACGTCCTGAGTGGGTCCAGCTTTCACTAAAACGCGGACAGGCAATTGTGTTCCGTAATGGACAGGATGCATTAATTATCAACACAGGTACTGTCGGATTTAATTATAATGACTATGATGCATCTATTAAAGCACTTTGTGAGCATTGGGGTATTCGTCGTGTTACAATAATTATTACCGCATGGGAGAAAACTAAAAAAGGGACCGTCCAATACATTCGCCAGGATTTTCCCGGCTGTCAGGTTTTAATTCCTGAAATACATGAACCCATAGAGGCCGATTATAAAATAATTACCCGGGATACCAGCTGGGCTATGGGGAAACAGCATATTTTGATCCACCCTGAAAGTGAAAGTTTATCTCTTATAATCCGGACAAAAAAAGACAGTATTTGCATTCACGGCGGAGCTGAGGATCACTTTCCGCATATGAATACTGATGTACAAGTGGAAAAAGTGCGTCACGGTATTATCATTGCAAGTGTTTTATACCAAAAAGAATAATACTACCAAGTGTGCACACTTTTATTTATATTATTTTAATGACCATAAAGGGGTAAAAATGAAAAAGATCATCATGCTGGGATTTATTGTCTTATTGTTAAGTGGCTGCAGTACATATTACGGAAAATATGACTATAATAAATATTTTCAGAACAAAGAACCGTTTATTACTGTCGACAATGAACAGGAAGCCGCAAAATTTATCGCACGTAAATTGGCTCGCCGTTTTAAACGTTCCGGGCCTCGGACTGTTGTGGTATTGAATTTTACGGATGAATACGGTGATAGTTTAAAGCAAGGTGCTTTTTTTGCGGGTATGATCATTTCCGGCTTGGATCGGTATCGGAACCCGATTGTCGTGGAGCGTGATGCGCTTTATGAAATTGTCAAAGAGCGGGAACTTACACAAACCAACCTGATAAGTAATAAAGGGTATGAATTAAAGAAACTAATTCAAGCGGAATATATTTTAAACGGCCGTATTTTGTGTGGTAAACGGGATGACATGATTTCGGTACGTTGTTTTGAGGTCGGAACCGGTAAAGTGGTTTATGCCTCAACCATCAGCATTGACCGAACACCTGAAGTTCAAGTGCCTCCAGCGCCCCCTATTATTATTATAACTGATCCCCATAGACCCGGTCCTCATTATCCTAAGCCCCCTAGGCCCCCTTCTCCTGAACCCCCTAGTACTCCTAAACCACCGACTCCAGACCCAGACGATGAGACAGATAAGAAACCTTCACCCCCGAGCGATGGTATAGAAAATATCGGCAAAAAGGACCTAGATAAGGCAAAACCTTCTACTTCAAATCAAATAAAATACAAGAAAAAACCTGAAGATAAAGTGACAAAAAAGCCCTCTTCAACAAACTTG
>JAGLUM010000314.1 GCA_023134755.1 Fidelibacterota bacterium
GGTTTAGATAATTCGCCGGGTGCAAGAGAGTACGCGGCCTTTTCAAACTCAAGAACAAACGTGCCCTTGGGTATAAACCCTAAATCGCCACCGTCTTCAGCTGACCCGGGATCCTGAGAATGTTTTCGTGCCGCATCTTCGAAAGATATTTTACCATCCAAAATTTCATTCCGAATAGACATTAAATGTTCATAGGTTTGTTGTTTTGACTTGGGAGATGGTTTTTCTGTGATCAATATATGATTGACATCAATACGCTCAGGAAGGTCAGGGAGCGAATCCTTATTGGTTTCATAATATATTACTACTTCAGGACGGGATATTTTAATTTTGGAAAACTTTTCACTTTGTAATTGTTGGGAGACCATGGAACTTTTTATACGCTCATATAGAAGTTCACGAATTTTTTTCATGGGCGTATCAAAATACATTTCCAACATCTCTTTTGAACCGGCCATTTGAATATAGTTTTCAATTTGCTGATTTAACGTAGCTTCAACATTGCGTTCATTCACTTCAATGGAATCATCTTCTGCTTGAAGTAAAATAATTTTAGAATTTATCAACTCTTTTAATGCACCCTGCTGAATGGAAACAAACATATCGGGATTTTGATAAATATCAACCCCGCTTTGCTGTGATATTTCAAAAGCAAATTGATTAACTTCAGAATATAGAATAATGTTTTCCCCGACAATGGCTGCAATACCATCAATCAGCTGTTGAGCGGGAAGCACAACACCGGAGGCAAGTAGCATAAAACTAATTAGGTATTTCAAAAATTTTAACATTAAAATGTTCCTTTAGGTCTTTTTGAGTTTGTTGATAGACATTGAGATACTTTTCAATTTGCAGCCGTTGAATGATCTCCCCCCGAACATGTTCCACTTGAATGAGAGAATTTTCAGAATATCTCTCAATAACCAAGACAACATAATACTTCTCTCGAACCAAAACCGGACCAATAAATATTGGCATGTTTTTGGCAAATAACAGCTTGTCAAGCGGGTCTACATACTCTCCCTTTTTTACAAGCTCCAGCACGGGCGGCAAAACGGGACGCTGTGCTTTTTTTAGCGTATTTAACACGTCAATCGCTGCGTTTTTATTGTTACTTGTATACATTTCGACAAAGACAGCATCAACAGGTATAATAAATTCATTCTGATGGTCACCATAGTATTTAAGAACATCATTTTCAGTTATCATAATATGTTGCCGAATATGTTGATCACAATACTCCTTAATAATCAATTCCCGGCGATACTCCCGCAGATGCCCCCTGATTGCGCGATTGGAACGAACATATTTTTTTGCATACCGATACCACGTCTCGTGATTAACCCAGTTATTAACATACTGCTCTTTTTCAGCGTGATTTGCATCCGCACCAAGGGCACTATTAACATCCGATAATCGCAAGACGTGTAAATTTACCCGCGCTAAAACAGGGTTGCCATTAAAAGGCAGATATTCACATCCCGTGAAAAACACAAATAACAGCGCCAAAGCAATGGCATGTCTTACTCTATAAACGATGGGTTCACCTTTACGCGATACGTTTTTCGCAGCAGGGCTTTTTGAGCCGCTCTTTTGTCGGCCATGTAGTGGCTTCGGTAATCTGTTAAGAGCCGGTAATCAACTTGCTGTATGGTTCTATAGCTTTCGGGAATGTATTTTACCCGCTGAATAACAGAATAATGCTTTCCTATTTTAAAAGGACCGGATATTTCACCATCAGCCATATTGAAAGCCGCGACACCCATTTCTCCATATTGATTTTTCTTAACGGGAGGAATTAGGCCCCCGCTTTTTCTTCCAATATTGCGCTTACTATATTCCGTGGCAAGGTCCGCCATACTTTCACTCGCATTTGCACGGTCAAGCAAACCAACCGCAAAAGTGGAGTCATCAACAAGGACTTCCCTAACCTGAACGGTTGCCTCGTTAAGATACAATTCGCCTTTATTTTCTTCATAAAATTCGGCAAGACTTTCTTTATCCGGATTGATTAGTTCAAACACATAACGTTTATCAAACAGACTTGCGGATGTTTTTGCAAGGTACACACGGTGGGACTGCTGAAAATCATCTAATTTATTCCAGCCATGTTCGAATGCAGCATTATATAACAAGAATCCAATCCTGTTTTGTTCAATAAAACTTATAAAAGAATCTTTGCTTGTAAAGCGCGGCGGAACCTGCAGGCTGATAACTTTTAGAAATTGATATATCCAAGCTTTATCAATCGGAGCATCCCTTATATGTCCAATGGTCAACGTATCATCAAAAATTTCAAGAATATCATACGCAGTAAATTGTTTGGAATAAAATACATTTTGAGAAAGACGAGAAAAACGATCAATAAAATCAGTTAATAGCGAATCATTAAACACAACAGGATTGGCGAGAGCGAGAGAATCGAAAACAGCTTGTTCCCGCCGCATAAAGCGATTTCTCCAGCGGTTAAATGCGATGTCATACAGTTCTTCTTCCATCTCTTCAAAGGGTGCGATCTGATGTTCTTTACGTTCATTCATTTTGATAATATGAAAACCAAAGAGCGTTTCCACCGGATCGGAAATCTCGCCCGGCTCAAGATAAAATGCAACATCTTCAAAGGAATCAACCCAACGACCGGAATTGCCCCAACCCAGATCACCCCCATTTTTTTCATTTGGGGCATCATCGGAATAAGCATCTGCCATTTCCTGAAAATTGTCGACAGTTACCTTTTCGGCGATTTCCCCTATAAGCACTTCCGCCTCTTCGCGACTACGCTCATTCAATTTTTGCGGGCCATTATAAGCAATTAATATGTGACTGACGTTGATTTGATACTTAAACCGATGGTATAGGTTTTGTTTTGCCTTCGGCGATAACACATAATCAATGATCAATCGATTATAAGCCAGGTTTGCCAATTCCCGTATTTCCCATACACTTATTTCCCATTTTACATTACCGGAATCTAAATCACCATGATCTTCTAAATAATAGCGTGCAAGATAACCATCACACAGGATTTCAATTTGCCGCTCTTTTTCTTCCGGCGTCATGGCGAAAAAATTGGCTTCAGGAACATATCTAAAAAGTTCATTTTTGTGAATTTTTTGCCCGTTCACCACGGCGACATCATTGTCGGATAAAATAGTACAGGAAGACAACAACAGCACAATTCCCAAAAACAAATAACCTAATCGCTTCATACATTACTCCATTATTTTTTCAACGAAATTTAACACACAGGAAGCCAAAAAAAAATGTTTTTTAATTTATAGGCATAGAATCCAAAGTATTAAAAAATGTTCCCCCGTAAAACGAGTTTAAAAATTTATCATGCACCCTTGCCATGAGATATTTTTTTGAAATAAATTCAATCGGGATATGATGTTGATTGCAGAGATGAAGGAATTTACCGGCGGCCTGCTGTAAAATATCAACAGGAACATTTTTCACAAAGGACATGATAAGCTTTGTATCTTTACGTAGAAGTGTTTCTATGTAATACGATTTAAGCCAAAGAGAAAGCCGGGCATCGCGAAACAGGTTTTCAGCTTCTTCGGGCAGTACCCCGAAACGATCGCGGCAGGATGCTGCAAGATGTTCTATGCGTCGAAGGGCTTTGGCATGATCGGTGATATCAGAAAGCGCGCTGCTAAGCTCCCGATAAAAGGAAATCCGAATATCTTTATTACTAATGTATGTTTCCGGTAAATAGGCAGGATGATCAAGTTGAATATCAGCACCCTCCCGCCGTGACGGAGCCGCCCCATCTGTTGATGCTTTTAGCGCTTCAACCTCTTCGGAAAACATACGGTTATAATACGCGAACCCCATTCTATTAATGTGACCACTTTGTTCAACACCAAATAGATTCCCGGCACCCCGTATTTCCAGATCCCGCATGGCAATTTGATAGCCGGAACCAAGATCAGTATAATATTCCAGAGTCTGAAGCCGTTTCATTGCTGTGGGATTGATATGGCGACCACGGGGAATTACCAAATAGGCAAACGCTTTTTTATATGAGCGACCGACTCGCCCGCGAATTTGATACAATTGTGACAGTCCAAAAGTATGTGCATTTAAAACAATCAGAGTATTCGCGTTTGGAATATCAATGCCGGATTCAATAATAGTAGTTGAAATTAAAATATCAAATTCATGGTGATAAAAATCCAACAGGGTTTTTTCAAGTTCAGGCCCCGGCATTTTTCCGTGTGCGTAGCGCACATCGCGTAAAGGAAACATCCCGGAAATATCATGTTGCATTGACGGCAGTTCGTCAATGTGATTATTCAGAATAAAAACCTGTCCATTGCGTTCCAATTCACGCTCAATAGCCGCATGAATATCTCGATCGTTCCAGTAAATTATTTTTGTGGCAATGGGCAAACG
>JAGLUM010000315.1 GCA_023134755.1 Fidelibacterota bacterium
AAATTAGCCCAATGGTGGGAAGGCATCAGTCCCAAAATTGATGAAGCCTACCAGGTCACTAAGGAAAAAGCGGGTGATTTTGGTCATATCGGAAAACTCAAATATGAAATTTTTCAGACACAACGGATATTGCTTAAGTGCTATCAGGAACTGGGCAACAAAACCGCAGTGCGTATTTCTGAAAAACATGACTATAGCATGCAGGATCTTGAAAATATTGATGACATGATATCGCAAATTCGCGATTTGAAAAGTAAAATTACGACGCTTGAAAGCGAAATTATCCACCTTCAGGCTGAGGAAAATATTAAATAATTTGCTTATTGAAGTAAATCAGCCCGGGTGGCGAAATTGGCAGACGCGCTAGGTTCAGGGTCTAGTGTCCATCGGACATGCGGGTTCAAATCCCGCCCCGGGTACTAATAATGGTAAGGCTTTTGACTTGCCATTTTTTATTTGTTCGAAATAATTGTTTTACTTGAATAGCCACGGTTGAATAGCTACAGTTTGTCCCGAACTCGATTCGGGAAGTTTTAAGCCGTGGATTATTTAATTCTTAACGTGACATTTTGAACTTCGCCACGATCGGCCGATGATCAGATGCCACAGTTTCGTTAACAACATAGATGCTTTTACATTGCAACCCGCCATTTACATTATAATAAACATGATCAATGATGCGTTCCGGAACATTCGCCGGATAGGTTTTTTCTTCTGATACACAGCGGATCAATATCTTGTCCAGGGCATTCAACGGCTTACTGCCTGGCTGACAATTTAAATCACCCGCCAGGATTACGGTAGCGTTATCCGATGTAACTATATCAATGATGGCAGCCATTTGAACGGGCCGGTCGGAATCCCCGGAATGATGATCTAAATGGGTATTATAAAAATGAACAGTATCTCCGCGATCTGTCACACAGCTGATCATCATCAGTAAACGTGCTTCATAATTTTCCCGGGCCGGAAGATTTACCACTCGTTGCTCAATAATGGGAAAACGGGATAAGATGACATTTCCAAATCCACCACCCTGATAATCAAAGGTTTTCATAAAAATACCATCCATATCGCAACGTTCCTTCATGATGGCCAGGGCATCCATGTATCCACTGCGCTCGGTAAGCTGGTCCACCTCCTGCAAGGCTACCAAATCTGGCTTTTCTGCCATGATCACATCACAGATACGCTCTGCATCTATAACACCATCCATGCCCCGCATTGCATGAATATTATAGCTCATAACGGTTATTTCATTGCATCCTGCCAAAAACAGCAAACTGAGTAAAAATATAATAATACGTTTCATATGCATTCCCTCGTTGTTTAATCTTTTATCATTGCTAAAAACTAATTAATTGCCATTATATTTCCAAGCGGGTAATAAAAAAATATTTACCATATTTACCTTACGCCAGAATGGGAAAAAACAAAAAAGCCTTCATTTAAATATCTTGCTTTTTCTAGCATTAAGCTTTATCATGTTTAATAACGTAATAATACTTGTATGGTAAAGACAGAGTTGGTTATTTACCATATAATGGAGTGAGTGAGACCATGAAATTAAATAAATTTATTTACAATGATTTTTAGGGGGTTTATTTAACATCCTGATTTGAATTGTGTAATTTGTTTTAAAAAAATGAAGCAAAAAATTAATAAAACATTAGAATACCTGCGGGAACAAAGAAGCTGCAATTTTTCGGGTAACAGATTATCAATGCTTGAGAAAAAAATCTCAAAAAATTATTCTCGATTAGTTCAAACGGCTTTGATGAATATTTTGCATGTCTTTTTAATCATCCGGAAGAATTATATGGATAAACAAATTATATATGTAATGACAGGTGGGGCGAATATCTTAAAAAGAAAAGATGATAATATCGGGCAGAAGAAGTGAATAAGGGTGCAATTTTTTATCTTTCCTTACCAAAAAAATAAGATTTGGTTAAATTTTAAAACAAAAGGTTTAAAAAATGAATAATAAACAAAAACTTAGTTTTATTATTAACCGAAAATGGGCGGTTTTAACTGCTTTTTTCTTCTGTGTGTTAGTACACTCTATTGCCTATAGCCAGGAAATGCAGGTCAGGATTGGTGTGTTGGCACTTAGAGGGGCAGAAGAGACCGTGAAAAGATGGACGCCGACAGCGGAATACCTGAGTACCCGGATTCCGGAATATACATTTGTTATTGTTCCATTAGATTTTGAAAAAATATACGAAGCTGTTGAGAATGGCGAAGTTGATTTTGTGTTGGAAAATTCCTCTATTTATGTTGAATTGGAGTATCTGTATGGTGTAGATAGAATTGCCACTTTGAATGATTTGTGGCAAGAACAGGCTTTTAACCAATTTGGCGGTGTTATATTCACTAGTAAAAACCGAAAGGACATCAATAATCTGGATGACCTAAAAAATAAATCATTCATGGCAGTCCACGAAACTTCTTTTGGCGGATGGAGAATGGCCCAGAGAGAATTTAAGGATTATGGTATCGATCCTTACCGGAATTTTGCAGATATGCAATTCGGTGACACACACGACAAGGTTGTGTATGCTGTTCAAAAAGGGCAGGTAGATGCAGGTACCGTCCGTACTGGTATCCTTGAAAAAATGAATAAAGAAGGCAAGATAAATATTAAAAATTTTGCTATATTAAATCAGCAACATCCTGATAATTTTCCTTTGTTGCTCAGTACCCGCCTTTACCCTGAATGGCCCTTTGCCAGGGTTAAACACACATCTGATCAACTATCGCAGCAAGTGTCTATCGCTTTGCTGAGTATGCCCTCCGATAGCGAGGCAGCCAGAGCTGCAGGTATCGCCGGATGGACAACCCCCCATCACTATCAACGGGTGCATGACTGCCTTAAAGAACTCCGTGTCAGCCCTTATGAAGACCTGGGAAAAATCACCCTGGCCAGTCTTATCCAACAATACTGGTATTGGATTCTGCTTGGGTTTATTAGTGTTATAGTTCTTATTGCTGTTGTGATTTATGTAATCAGATTGAATCGTAAACTAAACATAAGTACAATTGAACTAAAAGAATCCCAAAATAGATTGGAGCAAAAAGTTGAAGAAAGAACTTCCGAACTCAGGCAGAGCAATCAACAACTCATAAAAGAAAATAAGGATCGCAGACGGGCAGAGAAAGCACTTCAATTGGAACATGATAATTTTAAAAACATATTAGGATCTATGGAAGATGGTGTCTACATAGTTAATATGGAATACGAAATTCAATATATTAATCCGGTAATAAAAAAAGAGTTTGGTCCTGCAAATGGACATAAATGCTATGAATATTTACACAGGCGAATAAAAGTTTGTCCATGGTGTAAGATATCGGATGTTCTATTGGGAAAAACCGTTCGCTGGGAATGGTATTCATCTAAAAATCAGAGGACGTATGACCTGATTGATACCCCGTTTAGAAATCCCGATGGCAGTATCTCGAAGCTCGAAATATTTCGCGACATCACCGAGCGCAAGCAGGCGGAAGAAGAACTGAAAAAACACCGTGAGCATCTCGAAGAATTAGTAAAAGAACGTACCAAAGAACTGGAAGCTTTTTCTTATTCCGTGTCGCACGATTTGCGGGCGCCATTGCGCGCTATTGATGGATTTACCCGCATTTTAATGGATGATTACATTTCACAATTAGACGAAGAAGCCAAAAGGTTGGGAATGATTATTCAGTCTAATTCCCAGAAAATGGGACAGCTTATCGATGACTTGCTTACCTTTTCCCGTATGGCGCGCACATCCATGAACTTTTCCGAAATTGACATGAAAAATATGGCAAAAGCAATATACTATGAAGCAACTAATGCGAAATTGCGTAAACGGATTACCTTTACCATTGCCGATTTGTCCGAAGTAAAAGGCGATACGAATATGATGCGCCAGGTATGGATGAATTTCATTTCCAACGCGATCAAGTTTTCAGCTAATCGCGATCAAGCCGTTATTTCAATTACTTGCCAGGAAAAAGAAAATAAATTAACTTATTGTATAAAAGATAACGGTGCCGGATTTAATATGAAATATAAGGATAAACTTTTTGGTGTATTCCAACGCCTGCACAGCGAAAAAGAATTCGAAGGTACCGGCGTAGGGCTGGCCTTAGTACAGCGTATCATTCATCGCCACGGCGGTAAAGTTTGGGCGGAGGGCGAAGTGGATAAGGGTGCCGCATTTTACTTTTCATTATCTAAAAATGGGGAGATCTAAAAAATGAAACACGAATTTGAAATCGTGATTGTTGAAGACAATCCCAATGATGCTGAATTAATGGTTCGCTCTTTGAGGGAGAATCGGCTGGCTAACAGTCTGATTGTACTCGAAGATGGTGAGCAGGCACTGGATTTTATTTTTTGCCGAGGTCAATATACCGGCAGAGATCCATCCGGATCGCCGAAGGTAATATTTTTGGATTTAAAACTGCCCAAAGTAGACGGCCTGGAAGTATTAAAACAAGTGAAAACAGATGACCGGACCCGGAAAATACCGGTGATTATTGTCACTTCTTCAAAAGAAGACCCGGATATTGCCACTGCCTACGATTTGGGTGCTAATAGCTACGTTGTTAAACCGGTTGATTTTGATAATTTCGTAGAAACGATAAAGCAATTAGGCTTATACTGGTTAGTGGTAAACGAAAATCCAAAATAGCAGCTGTTTTATCAATTTAGAAACTATTTTAAAAGGGAAGTATGCTATGGAAAAAAAATTACACATACTGATTTTAGAAGATATTCCTTCTGATGCGGAACTTGCCCGAAGGGAGTTGAATACAGTTTTGAAAGACTATACTGTCCAGGTAGTAGATACGGAAGAGGGTTTTGTTCAGTCCCTAAGGACATTCAAACCTGACCTTATTATTTCTGATTATCAACTGCCTACTTTCGATGGTTTATCAGCTTTGAAGATTACGCAGGAAAAATTCCTCTCTACTCCTTTTGTTATTTTAACCGGTTCCATGAATGAAGATACAGCCGTTGAATGTATTAAAGCCGGTGCTGATGATTATGTGATCAAAGAAC
>JAGLUM010000316.1 GCA_023134755.1 Fidelibacterota bacterium
GAAACAGATACAGAGACAGAGAACAGGGTACAGGTGTTGCCAGGTCGAGCTGCCGGATCGGATGAAGGATTCTCCCGCTGGAGCGCTACAGCAGGCATCTGGTTTACTTCCACGGCGAGCAATCCCTTAAATATTAAAAACCGTCTGTTGGTGAACGCGACCTTGAAAGCAAATCTAACACCCAAATGGTCAGGAAGCTATCGGATTAATTTTGATGTGCTTGAACAAAAAATAACGGACCAGCGCATTAGCTTAACCCGGGATATGCACTGCTGGACCTTATCAATGGACTGGAATCCGGGTTACAGCTTTTTTATTCGCGTGAATGTAAAATCAAGCATGTTAAAAGATCTAAAATTGGAAAAACGCACGGGACGATATTATTAGATAGCATGAAAAAAGGATATATAAAAATTCACCTTCCTAAAAATGATATTATTGTCCGAACTCTGGATGTAATGATGGAATTGGGACAAATTTCTGCGGTAGAGGAAAGTAACAATACCCTCATTGTTTTGGATACATGGCAGAATCGCAACAATCTTCGAAAAATCATCCGCGATGCCTTTCCTGAAAAGGAATGGACAGAAACATATCTGAAAGAGCAGGATTGGAATCAAAAATGGATTGACGGCTTTCAGCCGATACCCATCCATGATACTCTTTGGATCACACCTCCCTGGCATGCGCATAAAATTGCTAAAAACCATGAAAAGATCATTATCAATCCCGGGAATGCCTTTGGTACGGGAACCCACGAATCTACCCGTCTGGCTCTGGAGCTTATGTCCTGTCTGATTCGACCCGGAGATAAGATACTGGATTTAGGCTGTGGTTCAGGTATTTTATCCATCGCGGCCAGAAAAATGGGTGCCTCCGTCGTTCATGCCATTGATAATGATCCCGAAATCGCACATAATTTGTCTGAAAACATCAAAAATAATCACATAACTAAAATTACATGGGAAATCATCGACATTTTGCAGATGAACAATTTCGGATGTGACCTTGCAGTCATAAACATTCAAAAACATGTTATTTTACCTCTTTTAGCACGTTTTAACGTTGCAAAAGAGATCCCGAATCGTGTAATATTAGCAGGTTTGTTGAAAGAGCACCGAGGAGATATAGAATTTGCCTTGGAGAAACAAGCCTACACAGTTATTGACACTTCGCAAATGAACGAATGGATCGCTATCGCGGCAATTAAACGGAGCATAAATGAAACGTAAATTACAATGGATAAGCATACCAATAATACTGTTTGTGTTATGGAACTGCGGACCGACATATCCTGATGATACAACAGATAATACCACATATCCTATCCCGGAATTCAGTAATGAACAGCTAGCATATCATTCCGGGCGTCAGCAATTGCATTGCGAAGTTATGGTTCTCTATGATTCACTGATCAACAGTGTTTTAGCTGACATTCAACTTCAGGGATTTGAAGAAAATACACTCAGTATCACTCTCAATGATTCAGGACTGTATGGAGACGCGTTGCCGGATGATGATGTATATTCACGGAATATATATCTGAATCACATTGATTCGATGGAAGGGATTATTACCATAGAATATACCGCGCAAGGTGCCGGATCACTGGTACAGACCTTTTTTGATACCCTATTCGTAATTGCGAATTTGCCGCCGTATATTACCGAAATTGTGATGCCGGATACCATTGTACGTCCGCGCACAGGCACAAAAGATCTATTTATTTATGTGACTGTCGATGATCCGAACGGTGTACATGATGTAACGAACGGATATTTTCAGGTCAAAAACAATACAAGTGGATTGTGGGGCGTAGATTATAATTTAAATGATAATGGAGAACTTGGTGATACAGAAGCGGGTGACGGCATTTTCTCAACCGGATTAGAAATTTCTGCTGATAATGCCGTGGCAACCAATTATTTTCGTTTTCGTGTAAAGGATTCTGCATCTAATTTTTCAGATTGGAGCCTTGACTCCGTGGTGGTGAGGTAAACATGATAAAACGATTATATATATTTTTAATGATACTATCTTCCCTTGCTTTTGCTGTGCCTCTTGCCACAAGCTACGACCTTGATACATTACTTGTATACGAAGGTCTGGGCAGCAATGCCGTAACAGATATAGTTGAAGTTAATAATTCTATATTTTTATTTGCGAGTGGAAACGGTCTTTCAATAAGTTACGATCGCGGAGAAAATATCTACACCTATTATCCAAACGGTAACAGTGTAGCTTACGGTGCGGTTACGGGTATTGCTACTCTTGGTGAGCATATGTGGATTGCGACCGCATATGATACCATGGTATTGGAAGGAAGTTATTATAATGATTATCCAAAAGGGAACGGGATCAGCTATACCTCGAACGGGGGACAGACCTGGGAACGTTTTCCGCAGTCGATAGATGCGCAGAATGATAGCATTGAACTACTTTATGGAGACAGCATTCCGGCGCTTCCTATAACGTCAAAAATTAACAATTTAAGCTACGATCTCGCGGTACAAGTGACCTTATCCGGTGACACAATTTTATGGTCAGCTAATTTTGCAGGCGGATGCCGACGCAGCCGGGATAAGGGAGAAACATGGGAACGCGTTATATTGCCTCCTGACCGATATAATGAGCTTAATGAAGAAACACCGCGGGATTTTAAGTTGAGTCCGACTGCTGGAGCGTTAGGATATGAAAACAACTTTAATCACCGTGTTTTTTCGGTCCATATTGCCGGTGATACCGTTATTGTCGGAACGGCAAATGGTATTAATATTTCCTATGATGAAGGTACAACTTGGAAAAAATACACAGCGCAAAATTCCGGAATATGCGGCAATTTTGTTGTTGATATAACCCAAAGCAGTGACGGTACTATTTACGGGGTTGCCCTTTCAACACAGGAAGGGGAAACGCAGGGACTTGTAGTATCGCAGCGAAATATTAACGGGATGCTCTACTGGGAAAC
>JAGLUM010000317.1 GCA_023134755.1 Fidelibacterota bacterium
ATATCTATCCAAATCCTTTTAATCCGGAAACAACCATTCGTTATACACTTACTGCTCCGGGTGAGGTTGAAATGACCGTTTATGATATACGCGGCAGGACCGTACGTACCCTCTTTAATAAATTTCAGGAAACCGGCGAACACAGCATCATATTTCATGCATCTGACCTGCCTAGCGGGGTGTATGTTTGCCGTCTGCAATCGGGAAACACCCGGACAGCAAGAAAGATGCTTTTATTAAAATAAAAACAGCTAACGATCAACAAAGGAGACAGTATGTATTCTCCCTTCCTAATTGGTAAAAAAATTGACTTATGCCCGGTAGGTTCGGACGATATGGAAATTTTACAAAAAGGCTATAATGATCCGGATATTCGCGATGCCATGTTCATGTATTTCCCGCTTACAGAGGGTGATACACAGGAAAAAATTACAAAAATGATCCAGGAAGAGCATGCCGTTAATCTAATGATTATTGATAAAAAGAATAAAACGCCCATAGGGCATATTGCGCTGGTACGCCCAGACTGGGTAAGCCGCATGATGACCTTTTATATTGTGTTACTTGATAAAACAATTTGGGGCAAAGGTCTTGGAACCGAGGCAACCCGCTTAATGGTTGATTATGGTTTTAATATGCTTAACTTGAACCGCATTCAGCTACATGTAAATGCAGAAAATGAATCGGCAAAAGCAGTATATA
This sequence comes from Fidelibacterota bacterium, assembly GCA_023134755.1. Lineage (GTDB taxonomy): Bacteria > Fidelibacterota > Fidelibacteria > Fidelibacterales > Fidelibacteraceae > M50B103. Next base: position 703 of record JAGLUM010000317.1, read on the forward strand.
AGAAAATTGGGTTTAAACATGAGGGCACGTTGCGCCAGGCCATGTACAAAAACAACAAATACTACGATTTTTGGCTGATGAGCATTCTGGCAGAAGAGTTCCGGGCATAGAAGAGTAATAATTCAATAATATTATTCCAAAATTTAATTACCCACCTTACTCTTTAGCCCGTCACCAGTTACTTTTTATATTGCCTTTTTACAATTTTGTTTTTATAATAATAAGCTTTATAATGGCGAAGTAGCTCAGTCGGTTAGAGCAGCGGAATCATAATCCGCGTGTCCGGGGTTCGAATCCCTG